>CAZXHW010001169.1:0-2129 GCA_964639915.1 uncultured Heliomicrobium sp. | reverse complement strand
AAGATTTGCCAAGCGATAACCAGCGAACCAAAAACGACATCGCGCCAACGTCCACGCTGGCTTAGCCGTTCAGTGAAACAGAGCACCAGCGGCATCAACGCCACGATTCGCACAAATCCGGGGTAAAGCGTTCGGCCAACCAGAAACCCGCTTAATCCGAAAATGACGGCGGCGAAAATACTGGCGCGGCGCGTAAAACCCAGGCTGCGTGTGTAGCTGAACATTGCGAGCAAGGCGACGGCAAAGCTTAGCTCAATCGAAAGCGTTAGCGTCCGCGACGTTGCACCGATCCAGTGAATCCAGTTCAGCGGATCCAGCGTGCCGGATTGCCATTCGGAGAAAAATGGAATGCCGCCATATTGATTGGGATTCCAAAGCGGGAAGGAACCTGAACGGATTTGTTCAGCGGCAAATTGGTAGGCAGGGAAGAACCAGAACACAGCGTCCTGATCGCCGAGTGTCAGCCAACCCAACGTTTCTCGCCAGAAAAAAATTGGCGGAAGCAACAGCAGAAACAACCTTGCCAGCCAATCATTTGCGCGCGGCGAGCCGGAACCAGTCAGACAGGATTTACAAGATTCAGCAAGATGAAGGGCAAATTTCACGTTTCTCTGATAAGCGACCGGTTGGCTTCATTTCAGCGTGTCTATCTTGATCGAACCGCCGGACGTGTTAAATGGACTCCACGGCAATCGAGTGTCCTTGCGGCCCAAATCCATCACGCGCAGCTTCAGCGCGCCTTTTGAACGATAGACTTGATCGAACCGCCCTTCACCCATTCCCGGATCGGCGATTGGGTAAACAGACAAATACGCCATATAACGCACATTCAAGCGTTTCCAGTTTTCCCAATTGGCTTCCGCGTTATTGCTGGCGACAGTTTTGCGACCGGTGAACAGGTGAACCAATGCCGGATTCATGGAGCAGACGACGGCGTCTTCAGGTGTCTTTTCTTTGATCCACTTCAATGCTTCCAGGTTTTCATCGAATAGGGCTCGCCAAGGCAAGTATTCAGCCCGCGACAGATCGGAACGTTTGGCCAGATAAACCGAGTGGTCGTAAAGGAATAGCGCCAGCAACAAACCAGCCAGCACCGTCATGGCTCGCCAGGGTTCAAGCGAAGCTTTTGTTTCCAGCTTCATTCGCAAGAATTCGCGTATGCCGCGTAGCGATTCCAACAAATACGCAAACAGAAAGGGCGCAAGCGGCAACAGGAACCGGAACGTATCCCAGGGCCAAAGACAGGTAATCAGCAGGGTAAATGCCGTAGTTAATTCGGCAATGGCAAGCCTCCGCCTGACAGTCAGCACAAATCCCAGCAGCAGAAACGCGCTGAACACGTATGAAAGGGCGTGGCTGGTTTGTCCCGTCTCCAGCGTTTCTTCGCCGCTAATTTTTGGAGAGCGATGCGCCATCGGCGTGAAGAGCATTGCCATGTTATTGCCAATAATCTTCATTGCGTTTGACCACACGCGATCCGGCAAACTGTCGAACTGAATGGTTGCTGAAGACGGGTCGCCCGCGCGGGATTGCCAGAACTGGACGGAATAATCCAGCACGATCATTCCGCCCTGTTCGGTGCGTTGATCAGCGTTGGGCTGATGCGTGCGGGAATAGAAAACCCACGGACCTGCAACAATCATTACCGCCAAGGCAAATGCCCCAGCCGAGCGCCACTTGCGTTCTTTCAGCAAGTAAATGAATCCGGCCCCAATCACGGCCAGACCGATGGAGCGCGTCAGGAAAGCGATGGCAGCCAAGGTTCCGCCAAGCGCTGCATTGCGAAGTTCTGCTTTCCCGTTTTCAGCACGCGCGGCGGATTCGATGATCACCACAGCCAACAATTGAAACGCGGTAAAAACGCATTCGGACATTGTCGAAGACGTCGCCAGAAACACCAGTCCGGGCATCAGCGTCACCGTCAAGGCCGAAACCAGCGACAGCAAATGCGGCCATTCGCGATCTCGATTGAAGTGTTTGTAACTGGCCCAGCCAATGACAAACATAGCCAGAACGGAAACCGATTTCAGCAGCAGAACGTTGTCGGGAAAACTTGGCCACAGCCGATACGCCAAAGACATCAGGAAAGGATAAACCGGCGGGTAAACGGGAAGGATTCCCGCTGTTGG
>CAZXHW010001168.1:0-2134 GCA_964639915.1 uncultured Heliomicrobium sp. | reverse complement strand
CTTTGGATTGAAGTAAAGAAAGCGTCGAAGGCGGTATGCCTAGCAAGGTTCCGGCAAAAGGAATTGGCGCCAATGCCTGACCAGCAAATCCGCCGATGAAGGAAACAATTTCTTTGCCAGAGTTGTCGTGCGAAATGACCCGGCGTCCAAAACCGCCGATGTCCCCAAATGAAGACGTCGTACCGGAGTTGTAGCTTTTGATTTCGCCCGTGGTTTTGTCTTCGTAGGTGCTGGTAACGCCTAATCCCTGGCTTGACGCAAATTGGTTGCCAATCTGGAGCATGCTGTCGTGCGAAACTTCATAAATTTCCACATCCAGCACGACTTCGTTTTTGTTTTTATCCAGCATTTCCAGCATGTCCTGAACAAGCTGAAGCTCCTGCGGCGTGGCTTTGACAAGCAGCACATTGCTGGCAGCAGAACCACCGCCACCTCCTGCGCCACCACCTTGTTGCAGCTCCTGTGCTTGACGACCAGGACCAAGGATCAAGCTGACTGCGCTGCGTGCTTGCTGGGCATTGATATTTCCAAGATAGAAGGTCTTGACGTACAGCTTTTCAAACCGCGGTTTATTGGTCGCGTTGTCCTGGTAAACCATGATGGTCCGGCGGTCGAGCTGTTCAAAAGTATGCTTGGTCATCATCATGACGAAATCGAATGCTCTCGCAACGGTCACGTCTTTCAACTCAATGTCCACTTTGTCATCTTTAACGTCTTTATCGAAGATAACGTTTAGATCAAGCTGCTTGGCTAATGTTTTGGCTACTGATTTGAAGTTGGTGTTGTATTGGACGTCAAGTAGAGCTTCACGATTGCGCGGAGGGTTTTTGATTTCAATAAAGCTGGTAGGCCTGACATTGCCGGACGCCGTCGTGCTAGAGGGCTCCAGTCCGCCCGCGACGGCCTTTTGCTGATCCAGCATGCGCTCCATCTTGATGCGCGCGACTTCGTTGCCTTGATCGTATTGGTAAGCTGCCCGAAAAGCCGTGTAAGCTCCTGCAAAATCGTTTTGCTCTGCCAGCGCATCACCACGTTGGACATACATCAGCGAAGCTTGCTGCAATGCGCGTAAATACCGAAGCCGGTATTCGGGATTGTTCGGATCCGCAGAAACCGCCAACGCATAAGCTTGCGCGGCCAAATCCCATTGCTGTGTGGCTTCATATTTCTTGCCTTCATTGAAATTCTTTTTGCCCTTGTCGCCAGCCAATGCAGCACTTGGCAGCACCAGACATAGGGACAAAAACAAGGCAAGAATTCTGCGAGTCGTGATGTTTGTGTTCATGGTGACCTTCTCTTTAATTTAATGTCGAGGTTTCGACTAGCTCGGTTCAGGATACGGAAAAGTTTGGCAGCCTTTGTCGTATCGCAAAAGGAACTAAAAACTACGCCGCTAGGAGCGCAAAATCAAACAGTCAAAATTTGCGGCTTGTGGCGCCGCTTATTAAGGGGAACAGGGAACGGGACCGGGTTTGTCGGGCTGAAACTCCTCTTGCGATCTTCGTCGCAGCGGTTGCTTCAACGCCAATAACGCTATGGCGTTCCAAATTCATCAATTTCAATTCCGGCTAGTAAGTGACAATTGCCAGCCAAATGGTTGCTACTTCATTTCTTCAACGAACGTCACGCGGTTGATTTCGTGCAATGTTGTCTGGCCTTCGAACACCAAACGCAACGCCGATTCGCGCAAACTGCCAAGACCTTCCTGAACGGCCATTCGGCGGACTTCCGAGCCGGGTCTGCGCTGAATGATCAATTCGCGAATGGTGTCAGACATATCCAGAAGTTCGTGAATCGCAGTTCGTCCGCGATAACCCGTATGGTTGCAAACTTCACAACTGGAACTGGCATAAAAAGTTCGATCACGATATGTCTGCGGATTCAAACCTGCCTCAAGCAATTCGGCATCGTCAGGTTGATACGTCTTTTTGCACCGCGAACAAAGCATACGGACCAGGCGCTGCGCCAGCACGCAATTGAGTGCCGAAACGAAGTTGTATGGTTCAACGCCCATGTTGATGAAACGACCAATCACATCAATCACGTTGTTAGCGTGGACAGTGGTGAAAACCAAGTGTCCGGTCAGCGCAGAGTTGATGGCAATTTGTGCGGTTTCATTGTCGCGGATTTCACC
>CAZXHW010001167.1:0-2136 GCA_964639915.1 uncultured Heliomicrobium sp. | reverse complement strand
CGCGAAAGCTGGTAAAAACAATGGTGACGTCAGGGCGAATTGTTGATTCGGCATCGTATCGTGAAGTTGTGGTCAGAGGCTTGGGATTTGAGCCATCAAGGTTGGATTTGAAAATGTCGAACCCAGGATACAAGGCCCAGACATAGCCTTTGGAAAAATCAGGCTTCGGCGGACATTTGGGATCGGCTTTGAAGGTCGAAGCATAGACGATGGACTTTTTGTCCGGCGTCAGATACGCACAAGTCGTTTTTCCTTCACCATTCGACAGCATCTTCATGTTTGAGCCATCCAGGTTCATCGAAAAAATTTGATCGCAGCCGTCGCCTTTTACTGCCCGCTGGAAGATCAGCTTTTTGCCATCGTGGGAAAAATAAGCCTCGGCATTTTCCCCTTCAAAGGTGAGCTGTTTGATATTGGCCAAATGCTTTTCGCCGGGAACCTTTAGATCCTTTGTCATAGCGCCTTGCTCTTTTATCGAAACCGCTTTTCCTGAAAAGGAAAAAAAGCCGTAGGCCGCAGCACAAAAAATCAAAACCAAAACCGCAATTGCTCGCATATTTTTTTTCTCCTGCAAGAACAAAGTGGGACAATTTAGAAAATTGTCCCACTTTTGATGATCCAACAACTGATTGACGTTTAGTCTTCGTCGTCTTCGTTGGTACGACGGTTACCGCCACGGCCCTCTTTGCCGCCGCCGGCTTTCTTATCGAGCAGCACCTTGCGGCTCAAACGAATCTTGTTGCCTTCGATGCCGATGCACTTGACCATAACCTGTTGGCCTTCGGTCAATTCATCGCGCACGTCACGGACTCGATAGTCGGCGATTTCCGAAACGTGCAACAGGCCGTCAAGCCCGGGCAGGATTTCGATAAAAGCCCCGAAATCAACAATCCGCGAAACCGTGCCGAGATAGCTTTTACCGATCTCAGCTTCAGCCGTTAGTTCGCGAATGATCTGCATTGCCATCTCGCCCGCTTCGCCGCTGGGAGTCGCAATCGAGATGCGGCCTGAATCTTCGACATCAATCTTCGCGCCTGTACGCTCGACGATTGATTTAATCATCTTGCCACCTGGGCCAATGACGTCGCGAATCTTGTCGGGGTTGATCTGCATCGTCAGGATTCTAGGCGCGTATTGGCTCAGTTCTTTGCGAGGCTCAGCCAGCACTTCATCCATCTTATCCAGGATGAACAAACGGCCTTTCTTCGCTTGCTCCAAAGCGTCAGCCAGAATCTGCGGATTCAAACCCGTAATCTTAATGTCCATTTGCAGCGCGGTAATACCGTTGCGCGTGCCAGCGACTTTGAAATCCATGTCGCCGTAATGATCTTCGGCTCCGGCAATGTCAGTGAGGACGGCGAATTTCTTCTCCTCCATCACCAAACCCATTGCCACGCCTGCCACCGAAGCTTTGAGCGGAACACCAGCATCCATCATTGCCAGGCATCCGCCGCAAACCGTAGCCATTGATGATGACCCATTCGATTCGGTGATGTCCGACACGACGCGAACGACATAAGGCCATTCGGTATCGTCCGGCATAACGGCATCCAATGCCCGATGCGCCAGCGCGCCGTGACCGATTTCCCGGCGACCAGGGCTTCCAGTCCTGCCGGTTTCACCTACCGAAAAGGGCGGGAAGTTGTAATTGAGCATAAAGCGCCGTTTGAGTTCGCCGGTTTCCAAGCTGTCTAAGTACTGGACGTCTTGCGAAGTTCCAAGCGTTGCGGTCACCAGCGCCTGCGTTTCACCACGAGTGAAAAGCGAAGAACCGTGCGTGCGTGGTAGCAATGCGGTTTCAATGGAAATTGGGCGGATTTCAGAAAATCTGCGGCCATCGGGGCGGCGGCGATTGTTCAAAATATCGTCGCGGAAGATGGCTTCTTTCAGATGGTCAAACAGAACTCCGGCTTCTGCGCGGACTGTCGGCTGATCTTCCGGATAGCCTTCAATCACTTTCTTTTTCAGCGTGTCAATTGCTGTATAGCTTTCCAGCTTGGACTTGTTCTGAACGTTGAGCGCTTCGCGCATTTCGCCAGTGTATTTTTCGGCAATTTCGCGCAGCAAGCTTTCATTAACCGGTTTCGGCTGAAACTCACGCTTTTTGATTCCCATTGCTTCGAACATCGAACGCTG
>CAZXHW010001166.1:0-2142 GCA_964639915.1 uncultured Heliomicrobium sp. | reverse complement strand
GCGACGGACGTCGCTGTCGGTGGTTTCGGTGTCTCCAACGCGCGAATCCTGCGCTCACTTTTATCGCTGCCCCGCTTCCGCCCGGCCCCGAAGTCTGGCAGTCGGAACGTTGGTGGAGCCGACGCGGCGATATGTACTTGACCGTGCGCGAGTGCCTCGCCTGGATCAATGCGCTGATAGGAGGGATGGGATGAGATCACGTCGCTGGCGTTGGACAGTCAGGTTGTTATTGGCGTTTTTTCTGTTAGGCGGCATAGTTTTGTTCACACTGCCCTGGCTGTTGATCGCTACGCCGCAAACACCGCCATCCGACGTGATCCTGCATTATGCCATCGCGTCCAATACCGATGCCGACGAATATGTCGCCCAACTGTACCGACAAGGCGTCGGGAAAAAAATCGTGTGCATCGCCCTCAGCACACCGTGCGAAACATTTGCCGAGTATGCCCGGCAACATCTGTTGGCCTTAGGCGTCCCAGCGGAAGACATGTTGACGTTGCCGTTACCCGGAGCCGCGTGTCTCGCGCCCAATCTGCCGCGCTTCACGGAGTTGATGAAAACCCATCATTGGCAACAGGCGGTGCTTGTCCTGCACCCACAGGTCAGTCGCACGGATGGCGCGGTGGCGCGGAAGTATTTCCAACAGGCCGGGCTTGCCCTCGCCATCACGCACGCGCCCGGCGAGCGAGCCAGCTATACGCCGCTCTGGTGGACAAAATACGAAACGGCACAAGCCGCCATTGATGCATTGGTGAATGGCACGCTGGATCGAATTTATCCTGAATGTCGTTAGACCGTCGCTCCTCCAGTAGTAAATCTCTCGCTCGAATTTTATAATCGCCGCGACCAATCACTGTTCACAACACCAAAGGAATCTGATTATGAAAAAAGCCCTGATGCTCCTGCTGAGCCTTTCGCTCGTCGTCGTGTTCGCCCTGGCGCAAGCCACTTATAACGTAAGCGAACGCGCTAAGAAATTACATTTCTCTTCGCTCGTGCTCGACACGCATATTGACGTGACGCCCAAGCTACAAACCGATTGGAAGTTTGCTGACCGCCATGACACCGGCCACATTGATTTGCCACGCATGAAAGAAGGCGGGCTGAATGGTTTGTTCTTTTCGATCTACATGTCCGGCAGAGTGACGGGGCCGAAAGCCGTCAACGACGCGCTGCAACGCATCGCTGCCGTGCATAAACTGGCCGAAGACCTGCCGGACAAAGTCCTGCTTTGCACGACGGCTGCCGACGTGCGCCGCGCCCACAAAGAAGGCAAAATCGCCGGACTGATGGGCATGGAAGGCGGGCACATGATCAACAACAGTTTGCCCGTGCTGCGGATGTATGCCGCGCTTGGCGTGCGCTATTTGACGCTGACGCATTCGGTGAACACGGATTGGGCTGACTCCTCCGGCGATCAACCGAAGCACAACGGCCTGACCGATTTCGGCAAAGATGTTGTGCGCGAACTGAACAAACTCGGCGTGATGGTGGACATCTCGCACGTGGCGGACAAAACGTTTTGGGATGCGCTGGCCGTGAGCAAAGCGCCAATGATCGCATCGCATTCATCGTGTCGTGCGGTCAGCGGTCACGCGCGCAATATGACGGACGAGATGATCAAGGCGCTGGCAGCCAAAGGCGGCGTAATTCAGATCAACTACCTCGACAGCTTCATTGATCCGGCGCTGTATGCCTACAGCCAAAAGACCAGCGCCGCCTCGCGCGAGTTGATGGCCAAACTCGGCGAGCCAAGCCGCGAGAACTTCGCCAAAGTGCGCGAAGAACTTGCCAAACAATTCGGCCCCGCGCCCAAAGCCAGTTGGGAACGCATCGTCGAACATATTGACCACGCCGTGAAACTGGTCGGTGCCGATCACGTCGGCTTGGGTTCGGACTTCGATGGCGGCGGCATGCCCGTCGGCATGGAAGATTGCACGAAGCTGCCCCAGATCACCGAAGCCTTGTTGCGCAAGGGCTACAAGGAAGCCGACATTCGCAAGATTCTCGGCGAAAACACCGTGCGATTGTTGGCGGAGGTTGAGAAAGTCGCCCAACAACTGAAAAGCGCCAAATAAATGCCCGATCCTATTGCCAAAGCCGTAGCACACTTGAAAAAGTGTGCTACGCGCCACCTGCCCC
>CAZXHW010001165.1:0-2143 GCA_964639915.1 uncultured Heliomicrobium sp. | reverse complement strand
CTGTTGCCGATGTTGGAAGCGGGGGAAATTCCGGTTGTCACAGGTTTTATCGGCGCGACCAAAGAAGGTGTCCAAACGACGCTTGGTCGTGGAGGATCTGATTACACGGCCTCAATTCTTGGTTCAGCGCTCGACGCCGATGAAGTCTGGATTTGGACGGACGTGAACGGCGTGATGACCGCCAACCCAAACGAAGTTCCCGAAGCGCGCACCATGCGCGAAATCAGTTACAGCGAAGCCTCTGAACTGGCGTATTACGGCGCGAAAGTGCTGCATCACAAAACCATACTGCCCGCCTTCAAACAGAACATCCCCGTGTTGATTCTGAACAGCTTTGAGCCGAACGATCCTGGCACGCGCGTCACGGTTACGGGCCATCCGTCTTCCCGCGGCGTTAAAGCCGTTACTTCCATTCGCAACGTCAGCTTGATCGCCATCAGTGGCAAAGGCATGCAGGGCATTCCGGGCATTGCGGCCAAAACCTTTGCCGCCGTCGCCGCCGAGCGGGCAAACATTTTGATGATTTCGCAGGCGTCTTCGGAAAATAACCTGTGCTTTGTGGTCAACTCTTCGGAAGCAGCGCGCGTGGTGAAAGCCTTGCGGGCTTCACTGGAACTGGACCTGCTGCAAAACCATATCGAAGACATCACGATTGATGATTCCATCGCCGTCGTTGCCGCTGTCGGCGACCGTATGCAAGGCGCGCCTGGAATTGCCGGCAAAGTCTTCGCCTCGCTGGGCGTGGCAGGCGTCAACGTCATCGCCATTTCGCAAGGTTCCTCCGAACGCAACATCTCACTGATTGTCGGTGAAAAAGACGCGGCCGAAGCTGTGCGCGCCATTCACCGCGCGTTTGAACTCGATAAACCTTCTCAATAAGGGGTTGGGAGACAGGAGTTAGGAAGTGGTAAAAGTGATTACCCACCAACTCCCAATTCCCAACTCCCAACTCCTGAAACAATGCCTTCACTTCGTTGTATCCATTGCCAAACTGAATTTCCGACTACCTTACGAATTTACACCTGCACCAACTGTTCGGGTTTGCTGGATGTCGTTTATGAACTGAACGAGTTTTCCGGCGAACGTCTGATGAGCGTTTGGGATTGGCGTCGCGCTTCGCCGAAAGCCGTTGACCAAAGCGGCGTCTGGCGGTTCCGCGAATTGCTTCCCGAAGCCGATGAATCCGACATCATCACCTTGACCGAAGGCAACACGCAGATTTGGGAGGCTCCGCGTTCGGCTGCGTTTGGGGGAATGAACCGGCTGGCGTTCAAACATCTGGGTATGAATCCGACCGGATCGTTCAAGGATTTGGGAATGACGACCGGCATCACGCAAGCGAAGCGGCTGGGAGCAACCAGCGTTGCCTGCGCCAGCACGGGCAATACGTCGGCTTCGATGGCGGCGTATGCGGCGCGCGCCGGAATGAAATCGTTTGTGTTTATTCCTTCGGGGCAGATAGCGCTTGGCAAGTTGTCTCAGGCTTTGGATTACGGTTCGCAAGTGTTGCAGCTTGAAGGCGATTTCGACGATGCAATGCGCCTGGTTCGAGAGGTCGCCAACGAAACGCCGATCTACTTGTTGAATTCAGTGAACCCATTTCGGCTGGAAGGGCAAAAGACCATCGCGTTTGAGATGTTGCAGCAGCGCGGCTGGCAGGCTCCGGATCGAATTGTCGTGCCGGGGGGCAATTTGGGCAATTCGTCGGCGATTGCCAAAGGCTTTCAGGAATTGCTGGAGCGCGGCGTAATCGAAAAAATGCCGAAGATCACGATCATCCAGGCCGAAGGCGCGAATCCGCTTTACCGGTTATGGCAGCGTTCTGGCGGCGGAGCGAATGAAGACGCAAAGTTTGAATCCCTGGCGAATGCATTCACGTTGGCTTCGGCGATCAAGATCGGCAATCCGGTCTCCTGGCCGAAAGCCATGCGGGCGTTGCGCTGGTCTGGTGGCGAAGTCGAATCCGTCAGCGAACAGGAAATCGCCGATGCCAAAGCCGTCATCGGTAGCGATGGCATCGGTTGTGAACCAGCTTCGGCTGTGACTTTGGCCGGAATTAAAAAACTTGTGGCCGCTGGAACTATCAATCCAGACGAAGACGTTCTAGCCTTATTGACCGGCCATGTCTTGAAAGACCCGGATT
>CAZXHW010001164.1:1712-2146 GCA_964639915.1 uncultured Heliomicrobium sp. | reverse complement strand
GCTCCAGGAACCGGTAACTTTCGCATCTTCAGAATCAGCGTCGGCAAGACGGCAAATATCTCCGGACTGAGGCTTGCTAATGGTTTTAGCACGGGTAATGCCGGCGCGATAAGCAATGGAGGAACACTGAGTTTGAGCGACTGTGTGCTTTCTGGAAATGATTCTAATAACCAAGCAGGTGGCATTTACACCACTGGCCCACTTACAGTTACGCGCTGCAATATCAGTGACAATACGGCAGACAATGGCGGCGGAATTGCAGCATTTTCTACTACGTTGACAATGATTGACAGCACGGTTGATGGAAATGCAGTCTCCCTAAAGGGAGGAGCACTCTATCTGCAAGACACAACTGCTACGCTGACCAATTGCACATTCAGCGGTAACTCGGCGGCGGACAGTCAAGGCGGTGGCGGCATCCACAATATAGCCAC
>CAZXHW010001164.1:0-1702 GCA_964639915.1 uncultured Heliomicrobium sp. | reverse complement strand
ATGGAAATACTGGTTTGCTGACACTGATGAACTGCACCGTTGCCGGAAACACCAGCACTGGAGGAGCCATCCGAACCCAGAATAATGGTGGCGCGGTGAGTGTTGTAACGAAATTTATGAATACGCTTGTAGCCGACAATACTGGAAATAATTTCGTTAGCAGCGGAACCAATGCCAGCCTGACTTCGCAAGGCAACAATCTGGACAGCGACGGCACCAGCGGATTTACCAACGGCGTGAATGGCGATTTGGTCGGCACCTCGGCCAATAAGATCAAAGCCTTGCTCTCGACCTTAGGCAGTTACGGCGGCACAACGCAAACGCACGCCTTGCTGCCCAGCAGCCCAGCCATCAACGCGGGCACCTCCACCGACGCACCGACCAACGACCAGCGCGGCAGTTCCCGCGTCGGCGCAGTGGACATCGGCGCGTTTGAATCGCAAGGCTTCATGCTGACTGTCGCCAGTGGCAACAATCAAAGCGCGACAATCAGTTCCGCTTTTGCCAATCCTCTTTCTGCTATGGTGACGGCGAACGTAGCCGCCGAGCCAGTCAACGGCGGGCAAGTGAGCTTCACGCCGCCAGCGAGCGGAGTCAGCGCAGTCATCGCCGGTACCCCCGCTTCTATCGCCAGCGGTGCGGCTACGTCCGGCACAGTCACCGCCAACAGCACACCAGGAAGTTACAACGTCGTGGCCAGCGCGAATGGAGCATCCTCCATCAATTTCTCACTAACAAATGGTTGCCAAACTATTACGGTGAACAATCCATTGGTCAGTACGGGAACTCCCGGCGTAGCCTTCAGCCAAACCTTTACGCAATCGGGCGGTATCGGCAACATCACGTTTTCGAAAACCGGGACTCTGCCGACCGGCATTACGCTTTCAACAGACGGAGTGCTCAGCGGCACGACGAACCAGACCGGCGTATTCCCGATCATCGTCACGGCGACCGATGCGAATGGCTGCACGGGAACCGGCACCGCGTATCCGCTGACGATTTATACTTCGTCCATGCTCGGGCCTGCTCCAACGCCGGAGCTATTGCATTACAAGTTCGATGGAACAGGCACAACGGTTCCGAATCTGGCCAGCAATCCGCCTTCGGGAACGGCCAACGCCACCTTGATGGGATCGCTTACGCAAGGCGGCGGAACTGACCTTTGTCCGGCAACCACAGGCGGAGCACTGATCGGAACAGGCGGTAACGGCGCCAGCGATTATTTGAACACCGGATGGGCAACGAACCTGACAGGCACTTCCTGGACGATTTCGTTCAAGACCTCCAACATCTCGCACAATGTCGCTGCGTTTTATATGTTCGGGGATACCACTGCGAACAGCCTTCGCTGCTTTGCTGAAGGAACGGCAGGGTCAGGCAACTGGCTGTTGCGCGGCAACGGAATGACGGATGTATTGATAACCGGTGCGGGAACCAGCGTCACGACAACGACGTTTGTCTATGATTCCAAAGCCAGCACCATAAAAGCTTACGTCAACGGCAACCTTGTCAACACCGTTGCGCAAGGCGCTCTTTCCTTGACAGGCACAGGACCATTCAAAGTCAGCGGTTATGGTTCGAATGTCGGTTTGCCCAATGGTGGAAAGATGGATGATTTCCGCGTCTACAACCGAGCCTTAACAGAACTGGAAGTGCTGAGCATCAGCAACTGCGTTGTGACCAATGCGCCAACCATTACGCC
>CAZXHW010001163.1:0-2146 GCA_964639915.1 uncultured Heliomicrobium sp. | reverse complement strand
TACGGCCGTCGAATTGTTGCCGACGCACCAATTCCTTCACGACCGGCATCTGCTAGAGCGTGGATTGCGAAATTATTGGGGCTACAACTCTATTGGCTATTTCGCGCCGCACAGCCTTTATTCAAGTAGCGGCTGTGCGGGACAGCAGGTGATCGAATTCAAACAGATGGTCAAGGCGCTGCATGGAGCTGGGATCGAAGTCATCCTGGACGTGGTGTACAACCACACCGGCGAAGGCAGTGAAATGGGGCCGACGATTAGCTTTCGAGGGATAGACAATCAGTCTTATTACCGCTTGTCTCCGGAAGACCCGCGCTATTACATGGATTTCACAGGTTGCGGAAATACGCTCAACCTGACGCATCCGAATGTATTGCAATTATTGATGGATAGCCTGCGATTCTGGGTCGAGCAAATGCATGTAGATGGGTTTCGTTTTGATCTGGCTTCGACACTTGCGCGCAAACTTTACGAAGTGGACAAGCTCAGCGCTTTCTTCGGCATTCTGCATCAAGACCCAGTTTTGTCTCAGGTCAAACTGATCGCTGAACCGTGGGATGTGGGGCCGGGCGGCTATCAAGTTGGACAGTTTCCGGTTCAATGGGCCGAATGGAATGGGATTTACCGCGATACTGTGCGTAGGTTTTGGAAAGATGATGGTGGGCTGGTTTCAAACCTGGCGTACAGGCTTACGGGCAGCAGTGACTTATACGAAGATGGTGGTCGTAGGCCACACGCCAGCATCAACTTTATTACCGCTCACGACGGGTTCACGCTTGCCGATCTGGTCAGCTACAACGAAAAACATAATGAAGCCAACGGCGACGAAAACCGAGATGGCCACGACGATAATTTGAGCTGGAATTGCGGCGTTGAAGGTCCAACGGACAACTTCGATGTGTTGGCTTTACGCGCACGCCAGCAGCGAAATTTTCTGGCAACGCTTCTGCTCTCGCAGGGCGTTCCAATGATTCAGGCGGGAGATGAGATCGGCCGCACGCAGCAGGGAAACAACAATACCTATTGCCAGGATAACGAGCTTTCCTGGCTTGACTGGGATTTGGACGAATCGAAAAAACAATTACGCGAATTCACGCGTCTGGTCATTCGGCTTTTTCATGAACAGCCCGTCCTGCGCCGCCGGAAATTTTTTCAGGGACGCAAGATTCGTGGATCGGCGGTCGCCGATCTTGCCTGGTTTCGCACAGATGGTGAAATGAGCGACGAAGATTGGGATGATCCGCTGCGAGCCTGTTTGGGCATTCGGCTGGCGGGGGACGCAATTGACGAAGTGGATCGGCGTGGCAATCCAATAAAGGGCGACACGCTCCTGCTGCTGCTGAATGGGCATCACGAGGGGCATGAGTTCACATTGCCTGCGCACCGCGAAGGGGTCGAATGGGAATTGCTGCTTGATACCCGTTATGGGCAAGGGCTGCCTGATCAGCCCGTACAGTTCAAAGGCGGAGAGGCATATCCAATGGAGTCACGTTCGCTCGTGCTATTGGCGCAGCGAACAAAATAATCAATGCTATCGGTCTATGAAGATCACAGGTGTCAGTCGCCAAATGCATGTTGGAGCAGAATTAGCGCCGCAAGGTGGAGTCCATTTCCGTGTCTGGGCGCCGCATCGCCGCACGGTTGAAGTTGTTATTGAAGATAGCGCAAAGCCGCAGGCCTTTGAGTTGCAGCCGGAAACCGACGGATACTTTTCCGGACTGGTATCAGCAGCAGGCGCGGATACGCGTTACCGTTTCCGATTGGACGGCGGTGAGAAATTGTTTCCCGATCCTGCTTCGCGCTTTCAGCCCGATGGGCCGCACGGCCCATCGCAAGTCATAAATCCGCATCAATTTCAGTGGACAGATGCTGAATGGCAGGGCGTTGGAATACACGGCCAGGTCATTTATGAATTGCATCTGGGAACGTTTACGCCCGAAGGCACATTTGCCGCTGCGATGCGCGAGCTTCAGGGATTGGCAGATCTGGGCGTGACGGTGATTGAATTGATGCCAGTTGCCGAATTTCCGGGCAAATTTGGTTGGGGACATGACGGGGTAAACCTGTTTGCTCCAGCCAGAATATACGGACCGCCAGACGATCTGCGGCACTTTATTGATCACGCGCACGCTGTCGGTCTCGGCGT
>CAZXHW010001162.1:0-2147 GCA_964639915.1 uncultured Heliomicrobium sp. | reverse complement strand
GATACTGCACCAGGTTGTAGGTGAATGAATCGTAGTTGTCTATGACGAGTATCATTTTTCTCTCTCCCTTCTTTCGGATCTTTGCTCTAGTGCCTTATGCATTCGTACACCAAACTTGAGCGACAACATCAGAAATTTTAGGCTCGAATTGTTTGTCATCAAATGGTTCGTCATAGTCAAAACCATTCTGAGAAAAGTACCAGCCTTTGTACCAGTCTAGAATTTCAGCAATAACCAACCTTTGTGCTGCATCGAAATAGGGTAAGTTCTTTTCCTTGAATTCTCCGGCTGGATCAACAATGTAATGCTGAATCCAAGATTCATCATCCCAACGCTTATGTAGATCGGTCGCAATTCGTTGTATCGCAGCACTCAAGACACCGGGCGTAAAGTAATGGAATGCCTGCGGATGTATGGCAATAAAGTCACCAGGATCAAAACCTCGCGTTTCAAGCGCTGTTTCAAATTCCTGCCACGTGTGATGACGATACCAATCAAAATCCGCCTCGTGCATCCCGCAGCAACCAAGAATCGGAATTGCTTCGAAATCCGGTCTAGACACATTGGCGAACGCGTTGAACAATTTTTGTTGAAGACCAACCCAATTACTCATTTCTTTATTACAACTACGGCTTTATAACCGCCTCGATCAGTTCCACGCGCTCAATTGGCGCTTCGCCGTTGCGGGGGACTTTTTCGATCTTGTCCAGGGTTTCAAATCCATCAACGACTTTGCCAAAGATGGAATACTTGCCATCCAGATTTGTCGCCGGAGCCAGCACGATGAAAAACGAAGTCAGCGCCGAATCAGGGTCGTTCGCTCTGGCCATCGAAAGCACTCCGCGGACGTGCTTGCGCACCTGACTGAATTCGCCTTTGATGTTGCGAACCCATTTGTCGGCGTAATGCACTTGGCCAGCCGGGCGGCCTGATCCCATTCCACCTTGAATGACGAAGCCCGGAACGATGCGATGAAAATTGGTGTGATCGTACCAGCCGGTCTGTACCAGCTTTAGAAAGTTGCGGACGTGTTCCGGCGCTAAATCCGGTTCCAGCGCAACCGTGATGTCGCCCAAATTCGTATGCAAAATGACTTCTTTCCGCATTTCGTCAACGGTTGCATCTTTGAATGGTTCTTCTCGTTTGGGTTCGATCTTGATGCTCAAGATTTTGATCGGCGTTTTGAGCAGTTGCGCGTCGTCGGCTTCAAGCAAAGAGATTTTATCAACAACGTCTATGCCTTCTGTCACTTGGCCGAACGCGGAAAACTCGCCATCAAGTGCCGTTTGTGCCGAAGCACAAATGAAAAATTGAGCGCCATCACTGTTCGCTTTGCCAGGAACGCGAACCGTAGAAACTGTTCCAGTCACGTGCTTTACGTCGCTGATTTCATCAGGCAATTGGTTCAAAGCGCCGCTTCCCCACTTGGCGCGTGGTGTTTTTGGGTCTTTCAGCAACGGATCGCCACCCTGAATGATTCCGTACTTGATGACGCGGTGAAAGGCCGAGCCGTCGTAAAAACCTGCTTTGGCGTTTTTGACAAAAGCCTGGACATGTTTCGGCGCTTTGGTTGGGTAAAATTCAAATCGAATGACGCCAACTTCCGTCGTGATAACAGCTTCAACTTTGGCAGCTTCATCCAAAGAAATAGGCGGCTGCTCGTCCCCAGGTTTAGGCGCATTCTTTTTTCGAGCTGGCGGAACTTGTCCAGCGGCAACCAAACAGAACGCTATCAATAAATTCAGGCACAGAATTATCCAAAATCCAAAACCAAAAATTCGAAATCCCTTCATAGCTCTTTCTCCGCCATTTCAATTGCGCGAACCAAAGCGCGTGATTTGTTGACTGTTTCCTGGAACTCCGTTTCCGGCACCGAATCGGCGACGATGCCGCCGCCTGCCTGAATGTAAGCGCGATTGCCGCGCGCGTACATCGTTCTGAGCGCGATGCACGAATCCAGGTTTCCCGAATAATCAAAATACAAAACCGCTCCGGCATACGCTCCACGCCGAGTCGGTTCCAGTTCGTCAATGATTTCCATCGCGCGAACTTAGGGTGCACCGGAAACTGTTACCGCAGGAAACGTAGCTGCCAGCGCGTCAAAGCAATCCAGCCCTTCGCGCAAGGTGGCTTTCACCGAAGAAACC
>CAZXHW010001161.1:0-2153 GCA_964639915.1 uncultured Heliomicrobium sp. | reverse complement strand
GATTGCCACATACACAGCAGCAACGCCCAAGACGAATGTGGTGACGGCCTCAACGCGAAACTCAAGCGCGCCTTCGACGACCGCAGCTCCTGTCCACGGGCAAAAGCTGATCGGCGTCTATGAAGGGAAGTTCGATGCCAAAACCCGCACGATTACCGGGCTCCAACCGGTGACGGGCGGCGATCTCCAATCCAGTTATAAAGCCTTTGGGCGTGCAGATGCCAACACGGCGTTGCCCGAAAATTCACTCACGCGTGCCTTTATGCGCTCCTGCGCCAATCCAAGTGGCACAGTGCCCTGCCAATCCACGGCACCAGCGAACACGATTTCGGGTGAGCATAAGATTACCAATACAGGCTCGCTGAAGTTTTACAATACGCGACTGATCTTCACGGACTTCCTGAACGCACGCGGCGGCACGCCGGTCGCAGCGAATGTTTATTTCAATGATGGCCAAGTGCCTGCGAACGGCAAACTCGGGGTCTCGCGCGATTATGGCGACATTGATCCAGGAACGTCGGCTACCCGCGTGTGGTCGTTCTCTTTCCCTTCCGGTTCCATCTCAAGCTTTTATTTCCGGTTTGTTATTT
This sequence comes from uncultured Heliomicrobium sp., assembly GCA_964639915.1. GTDB lineage: Bacteria > Acidobacteriota > Blastocatellia > RBC074 > RBC074 > RBC074. The sequence continues at coordinate 1,563 of CAZXHW010001161.1, read as the reverse complement.
ATGGTGACGTGGGTGTCGCAGCGGAAAGTGTCGAACCGGCTGCCGTGCAAAATAACCAAAACCGCACGGTGACGATTAACGGGCAAGGCTTCAACAGCCCCACCGTTACCCTCTTGGACACCAACGGCAACACGGTGGCGACCTTATCTTCCACAGTGGTTTCCACTTCCGTGCTCACCGCTGTGATTCCGGCCAGCACAGGCGCAGGCATCTACAGCTTGCGCGTCACGAATTCTGGCGGAACACCGGGTGGCCCAGGTTCCAGCACCTTGCTGGGCAAATTAAATGTCACAGGAGTTCCGAACGCAGGACATACAGGCACGCCAACTACGTTAGGCGATACCGGCCCTTACCTGATTACGGGCAACACAACGATTTCTGGCACAGTGCTTCCTGGCACAGTGGTTTATGTTAATGATGGAGTCACCATCCAGATCGGCACAGGCGGGTTGAATGCTGACGGTGGTATTCCTGGTGTGACAGCCACAGCACCTGCACAAATCGTTTTCACGCGTGCGCCGAGTGGGACTGCCTGGGGCGGCTTTGATGCAACTTCAGCAGCCAGTTCCGAAGTCAGCTTCAAAAACTGTGTCGTGGAATTTGGCGGCGCAGGAGGTGGCGCACAAATCAACATCAGCGGTTCCGGCAGAACCTTGCGTTTTACGGACAGTGTTTCGCGGCGCAGCGCCGGGGCAGGATTACGTGCTAAGGGCAACAACGACTTCTTCACAGGCTTCACGCGTTCGCGCGTTGAAAACAACCTGGGCGTCGCGGTTTTGCTGAGCGCCAATGCCGCCTTAGGGATCGGTACAACGGGAACAGGGATGGGGGCCATAGATGGAACCAATGCGAACACTACGATCCCGGATCAGAGTTACTACTTTTCTTTAGCTAACGTCATTCGTAACAATGGAACGGATGCCATCCAGATTGACTCGACGGCCAATGATTTCACGCGCTCTGGCGTGTTGGTCGGACAGGGTGATATCCCGATCCAAGTTCGTGGTTCGAATGCGAATCCTTCTGTGGTGGGCAAATCCGGCGGCACGCCTGGCGCAGAGTTGTTCATCAACCCCAATGCGATTATTCAGCTTGATGCAGGAATGGATTTGAAGGCCGGTGACGGCACGCTGTTTGGCAGCATCGGTGCCAACGGTTATGCGGGCTACAGCCATTCTTCAGGAGCAGACGCCAATGTCTCGCGGCGGATTGTCTTTGAAAAAATCCCCGGCGGCGGCAATTTCGGCGCGCTCGTCTTTTCTTCGACCGCAGGCGCGAGTTCGATTCTTAATTTCGTCACCGCACGCAATGGCGGCAGTTCCTCCTCCGGCAACGCGCAGGTTGTGGTGGAAAATATTTCTTTCTCGTTCAACTTTACCAATTCCGAAAGCAACAATAGTAGCTCGTACGGTCTGCAATTCCGCAGCACCAACTCGGTCTCGCGCACGGGAACGACGTATAGTGGTAACACCACTGGCACAGAAAATGTGGTTTCCTCCGGTGGGCCGGCGACCATTACAACGGTAGCGGGTGGCGTGTATGGTGATGGCAATCAATCTCATC
>CAZXHW010001160.1:0-2153 GCA_964639915.1 uncultured Heliomicrobium sp. | reverse complement strand
GATATGGCACTGTACGACATCGTTGGCAAAAAGCTGGGCGTGCCCGTCTACAAGATGCTGGGCGGCCAAGTGCATGAAAAGCTGCGGACGTATGCCAACGGCTGGACGGAAGATTTGGGGCGTTCACCGGAAGCGTTCGGAGCCAAAACGAAAGAACTGGTTTCGCGCGGCTACACGGGTTGCAAGCTTGATCCGTTTTTTAACACGCCAATGAACCGTGAAGTCACGCAAGCCGATTTGCGGCTGGCGGCTTCGATTATCAAAGCCATTCGCGAAGCCGGCGGTCCGGATTACGACATTGCGATTGATGTTCACGCGCGTTGGAACACGAAATCTACGCTGGAAATTATTCGCACGCTCGAACCGTATCGCCTGTTCTTTTACGAAGAAGCGGTGCCTCCGGAAAATATTCCTGTGATGGCAGAGGTGCAACGAAATACACAAACGCCGCTGGCAACGGGAGAGCGAATTTTTGGACGTCACGGTTTTCGGGAACTGCTGGAACGGCAAGCGGTGCGGGTCATCCAGCCTGATTTGGCGCGCACAGGCGGCATCACCGAAACCAAAAAGATTGCCGCAATGGCTGACACGTATTCCATTCCGGTTGCGCCGCATAATCCCAATGGGCCGCTGTGTACGCTGGCATCCATGCACGTTTGCTTTTCAATTCCGAACTTTTTGATCCTGGAATACTTTGAAAAGGACGAACCGATCTTTCAGGATTTGATTCCCGGCGGACTGAAGCGTGACGTGACGGGAGTCTATCCAACCGCCGCGCCCGGTTTGGGCGCGAATGTGACAGAAGATTTTCTACGCAAGTACAAGTTCGACGCGGCAAAAACGGACGAAATGGAACGTCGAACCTTCAATACAGTGAAGTAAACCAACTTTTCTTCTTATAGGAAATCAAACTATGAAACGTCGTGATGCTTTACGTTCGCTCACTATGGCTGGCGGAGCCTCGTTGCTGGCCGCCAAAGAATCGCTCGCCGAAAAATTGGCGCCAAACCCGGCTTACACGCAAGCCGTCAAGGGCACTGGGCCGGTCAAAATCAAAGACATCAAAGTTCTGTTGACTGCTCCGGATCGTATTCGTTTGGTTGCCGTCAAAATTGAAACGACTGAGCCGGGCTTGTATGGCTGGGGATGCTCTACGTTTACGCAACGGGCTTTGGTCGTGCAAACAGCAATCGAAAAATATTTGAAGCCGTTTCTGATTGGCCGCAACGTGGACGAGATCGAAGACATTTGGCAATCCAGCTACGTCAGTTCGTATTGGCGTAATGGTCCTGTGCTGTTTAACGCAATGAGCGGTGTGGACATTGCGCTGTGGGACATCAAAGGCAAGCGCGCAGGAATGCCGCTGTATCAACTGCTTGGCGGCAAGGTGCGCAAGGGCGCGGATCTGTACTTCCATGCGTCGGGAGGCGACTTTAACGAGGTTTCTGACCGCGCCAAACAGGCGATGGAACGTGGGTATCGTTATATTCGAGTGCAAGCAGCAGTTGAAGGCATGGCAACTTATGGCGCAGGTCGTGGTGGTCCAACCAATACAACGCCCGCGCCTGGAACAGTTGAAGAAGCCGTCGGCCCAACCAACCCGAAAGCGATTTGGGAATCCACCAAATACGCTCGACTGTTGCCGAAACTGTTTGAACATCTGCGCAAAAATCTGGGTGACGACATTGAACTGCTGCACGACGTTCACGAGCGCGTCTCACTGACGCAAGGCATTCAGCTCTGCAAAGATGTGGAGCAATATCGTCCGTTCTTCATCGAAGACCCATTCCCTCCCGAAGATAACGCCCATTTCGCCTTATTGCGGCAGCAAACTTCAACGCCGATTGCAATGGGCGAACTGTTCAATACGCAGCAGGAATACTTGCCATTGATCAAAGACAAGCTGATTGATTTTATACGCATTCACATTTCGCAAATCGGCGGACTAAGTCCGGCGCGCAAGGTGCAGGCCTTAAGTGAATTTTTCGGCGTTCGCACGGCCTGGCACGGGCCTGGGGATGCTTCGCCGTTGGCGCATGCGGCGCAACTGGCGCTGGAACTGGCAAGCTATAACTTCGGCATTCACGAAGGCTACGTCTTTCCGCAGAACACAAAAGAAGTTTTCGTTGGCTGCCCCGAAGTCAAAGATGGGT
>CAZXHW010001159.1:0-2156 GCA_964639915.1 uncultured Heliomicrobium sp. | reverse complement strand
GTTGCTCAATCGCCGCTCTATGTCGGGATGGAGGATTTCAATTTGGTGTGGTGGCACTGTGGGCTGGCAGCGCTGGGTGATGGCTTACTGGTGTTACTGATCTATGTGGCTGGCTGGGCTGTGTTGCGCCGGCGGGATTGGTTCGTGCAGCCAAGGGGAATTGGATATGCCGTGATGCTGCTTGCCGGGCTGGTGATCGGCGTGAGCGTGGAATGGTTGGCAGTTTTTATCGGCAACCGATGGGAGTACACGGCGCGAATGCTGCTTATACCATTGCTCGGTGTTGGTCTCGCTCCTGTCGCGCAAATGTTGGCGCTGCCAATGTTAATCTTTCGCATCATTGCTGTGTGGTATGGCCACTCCTTTGCTTGCCGCACATTCTGACTGACATTTGTTTTTGCCGAGGCTGGCAGCTACCGGAAGGAACCGTTTCAGTTCTTCTCTCCGCGCTTGTTTGCGGCTTGTCATCTTGGCCGCTCGGTACAATTCGGCTGTCTAGTAGAGCTATGAAGGCTTTGATAGAATACCCCCGACCGGTATATTTGCAGGACTTCTTCCCTGCAATCTCCCTAGTCGTGTTTTCTCTCCCCTGTTGCTGAGTTATCTGGTTTGGAAAAAAAGGGGAACGAAAATGCACGCAGTTGTGACGCTGGTCACATAGCGGTGTGACCGGTGCCGTATCTGGCCGTGGCTGCTCCCGTCAGAATCGTACAGCAAAGTGTGGCGCGCAAAGACTGTATCAATGAAACATTGGCTACAACCCATTACGTTATCGCTCGTTTTAACGTGGGCCGCAACCGCGCCTGCTCAAACTTCGCCCCAGGATCATGCCGCCCATCATCCCGGCCAGAAGCCGATGGCCGCGGACGCCAAGCCATCCGCCAGCCCGATGTCTGGCGGTAGCCCCGCGCCCGGCGGGATGGGGGGCCAGACGGGCGGAATGATGGAAGGCGGCATGGACAAAATGATGGAGCAAATGGGTGCGCCGCCGCCGAAGGAGTTGTATCCGTCGTTGATGGACTTGCCAAGCCTGCCGCCTGAGCGGCGCGCGGAGATCGAGCGCCTGGCGCATGCGAGGATGACGGCAGGCAAAGAACAGATGACCGCCGCCGGGAAACTCCTGTCCGATGCGGCTTCCCGCGAAGATTACGCGGCGATGCAGCAGGCTACCTCACAAATGCGTGAGGCGCTGGCCCAGTTCGAGAGCGGGTTGGCCGCGCACCGCGCGCTGGCCGAAGGGAAAGCGCCACGCAACGTCGCGCTGCAATGGTTCAAGCGGGACATGAATCTCCTGCCTGCCGCCAGTATGGAACCGGCGCAAAGCGTATTCGGACTTCCCTGGTTCCACTATTTCGTCATCGTTATCTTGACCGCCTTCGCCGCCTCCATGGTCTTGATGTACTTCCACAAGATGCGGCGCGCGGAGGCGCTGTTGTCGAGGCTGACTTCCGGCGCGGCGGCATCCCCGGCCGTTGACGGCTCCGCAGTCTCGCCCACTTCGTCGGCTGCGCCTGTTGCTCCAGCAGTGGTGGCTGCGAAGTGGTCCGGCCAATTGCGGGTCGCACGCATCTTTCAGGAGACAGCCGATGTGAAAACCTTCCGGCTGGCTCCGCCGGAGGGCGGCGAGTTTCTGCCCTTCGCCTTCGATCCCGGCCAGTTCCTGACGGTGAGCGTGAAAGTGGATGACCAGGAACTCAAGCGTTCCTACTCGCTCTCCTCTTCACCATGTTGTCAGGGTTGGTGCGAGGTTACCGTCAAGCACGTTGCCGGAGGCCGTGTTTCCGCCTACCTGCACGAACAGGTGCGGGAGGGCGATCTACTCAATGTCTCGGCCCCTTCCGGTCGCTTCACGTTTCGCGGCAAAGAGGCGCCGAGCGTTGTTTTCATCGCGGGCGGGTTGGGCATCACGCCCTTGATGAGTTCAATCCGCTATCTCACAGACCAGAGTTGGCCGGGCGAGATCTTCCTGATCTACGCCTGCGCCAGCCTGAACGACATCATCTACCGCGAAGAATTGGAGTACCTGCGGCAGCGCCACCCGAAGCTGCGAGTCACGATCACACTTAGCAAAGAGGAGTCGCCCGACTGGGCGGGGCCGCGCGGCTTCGTCACGAAGGAACTACTCCTGAGCGCCGTGCCCGACATCGCCGCGCGCC
>CAZXHW010001158.1:0-2159 GCA_964639915.1 uncultured Heliomicrobium sp. | reverse complement strand
ACGAAAACTTGAGTGGCCGCCCTTCAACCACGCTAAGCCGTCTACTGGAGCGCCTTTATAGCTATCATGCCAAATATCTTCACACCATTCCCAAACATTGCCGTGCATATCATACAAGCCAAACGCATTTGGTTTGTATTGGCCAACTCGGTAAGTTCGGTGGCTAAATTGGCTACTCATTTCATTCAACTCCCCAGCATAATCGCCAGTTGTTCCTGCTCGGCATGCGTATTCCCACTCAGATTCGGTTGGCAACCGATATGCTTTGTTAGCTATTTGCACCAGATTTTTGCAAAACTTTTTGGCATCTTCCCACGAAACCCTTTCCATAGGCAGATTGTCGCTCCCGGTGAAATGCGGTTTCAGTTTGTCACCCATCACGGCTTTCCACTGCTCTTGAGTGATATGAAACTTACTGATGTAAAACGCAGGAACTGTAACTTCGTGCCGAGGTTTTTCATTGTCGTACTTGTCTCCCCCCATCGTGAACTTGCCGCCGGGAACAGAAACCATTTCCAGTTTAACACTGTTCAAATCGTCTACAAAGTCATTGACTACCCTAACCATAGCTCTGCTTTCAGGCGGCTTTGGTGTTTCGTCATCAATAATTTCAATTTTCAGCGAATTAATTTCCTTCGATTCAACTCTTTCCGCTCCACTTATCGAAGGCTGATCAAGCAGTTCGTTTGTGTCGTAGCCTAACTCGTTTGTGCCGTATTCATTTATCGGCTTCCTGAAAACCTGCAAGCTGTTACGGGCGATAACCAATTCCTCGCCTTTGACGTTCAGTGCCCAGCGCATCGGTTCCTGGTAACCTTCGCCCGTGACCTTGGCAAAAACGTAACGGTAAAGGCTGTCCATGCTGATTGCGCCTTCGTTGTCGGCGGCGGAACCTTCCCTGATGCCAGCAATGATGTGTTTGGTCAGCAAGCCGTAATCATCGCCTTCGCGTTCCTGCGCGGTTTGCGCGGCGGTCGAAGCCGTTAGAATGTAAATTCCGTGTCCGCCATGTACGCGCGCCAGTTCTTTCAACTTTTCGTCAACACTGCCTTTGACAAATGATTTGCCTGCCGCTCCCCCAAAACAACAATCCAGAATCAAGATGATCTTCCGGCAGGAGGAGTTTTCAATCATCACCCGTAAGGTTTCGACCGGGATCGAAGTTGAAACCAACTTTCTTGTATCAGTGTTCGTGGATGTCAGATAAAGCCGTCCTGGCAGGTCGGTTTCGCCGTGGCCCGAATAATAAATCAGCACTTGATCGTCACGGCCGGCGGTGGTCAGAACTTCTTCAATTTGATCCAGCGCGGCTTGGTGGTGGGAGTTTTTGAAAACAAAGACTTCGCCGAATGCGCCGAGTTGCTCCGATGCCAACAGTTCATGCATCCCGTCCACGTCACGCTCCGGGCATTTCAGCGGCTTGGCCTTCAACGGCTCTTTCTCAAATTGGCTGCTACCGATCAAGATGGCTAATCGGCGTCCGTTTTGGCTCATTTCCCCTCGATGGATTTCTGGTCAGCGGTCAGAGATTTTAACAACTCGGTCAATTCCGCTGCGTTTTGGTTTTCGGCGGTAATTTCAATCTTCCTACCGTTTTTGTCCTCGGCTTTGATGGTTAACGACTTTTTGCGTTTCGCCCATTCGGTTAGAACATTGACTAGAGCAACAGCAACACCTCCACTGCCAATGGCGGCAACTATAATTTGCGCCCATTCTGCGCCTTTGGCTCCCGGCACGGATTCTTGTTTGGCCAGTGACGCGTCAACGCCTATATCTTCGCGCAAGCTTAGGTAAAGCTGGCGAGTCAGTTGCTGAAGCTCGTCTTTATCGAGTTCGTCAGAAGAAAGCGAGAGGTTAATGCCCATTGGGCTGGCTCCTTTATGACTGTAATTGTCGGGACTGAACTACGACGCGGATTGTAGTTGGTGCGGTTGGATTTGCAAGAAATTGAATCGCTTTTGATGTCTGATGTCCTTACTCTTTCTACGTCCGGGCAGGGACAGTTTGATAATAGCCCGGCAATTCATTGCTGGGAGAACGGCATATCGAAACACAAATCCCGTAGGGACGGCTGAAATTCGGTTCCGTATTCAGTCGTCCCTACGGAGACCGCTTAAAAAGTTGCCACGGTTTCTTCTGAGTTGTACGGTAAGGCTATT
>CAZXHW010001157.1:0-2160 GCA_964639915.1 uncultured Heliomicrobium sp. | reverse complement strand
GGCACGTCAATCGGTGGAATCATTGTTGACGCCGGAAAATTCGACTGGAAAGCTTCAGGCCGGTTCCCGGATTTCACGACGCCTGATCCTTCGTATCACGGGTTGGTTTACACGGATGCCTTCGGGCCGTTGTCATTCATCCTGAAAGCTCGCGTTCATGCCTTGCGCGATGTTGGCGCTTGTCTGTCGCCGTTCAACGCATTCCTGATTTTGCAGGGAGCGGAAACGCTGCACCTGCGTATGGAGCGTCATTCACAGAATGCGCTGGCCGTGGCGCAATTCCTGCAAAAGCAGCCGCAGGTTGAATCGGTCAATTATCCCGGCCTGGAATCCAGCCCCTATTACGAACGCACGAAGAAGTATTCGCCCACAGGAGCAGGCGCGCTAGTGACATTCAACATTCGCGGGGGGCTAGAAGCAGGGAAGAAGTTCATCAATTCGACAAAACTGTTTAGTTTGCTGGCGAATATCGGCGACGCCAAATCGCTGGTCATCCATCCGGCTTCGACCACGCATTCGCAGTTGAGCGAAGAGGAACAGGCTTCGACCGGTGTCACGCCTGGGCTGGTTCGCCTTTCCGTCGGCATCGAAGACATTCGCGACATCATCGCCGACATTGAACAGGCGCTGAAAGCTGCGGCGTAATTATTCAGCCAAAATGATGAAGGATGAACGATGAAGGATGAATGTCTGGAATTCATCACTCATCATTCATCCTTCATCACTTTTTTTGTATGGCCTCAAACCCAACTCCAAAGATTGAGCCAACTTACGAAGGCGATTTCATCTTCGCCACCAATCAACCTTTCCAGCTTTTTTCCGGCGGATTGCTGCAACCGGCCACGTTGCGGTACGCAGTTTATGGCAAGCTGAACGAACGCCGAGACAACGCGATTCTGGTTTGCCATGCGCTCAGCGGTTCGGCTCGCGCGGCAGATTGGTGGGCGCAATTGTTTTGGTCGCCGGAAAACCCGGAAGGCGTGTTTCATCTGGAACGCGATTTTGTCATTTGCTCGAACTTGCTTGGATCGTGTTATGGCTCTACGGGGCCGTCGGCCATCAACCTATCAACAGGCAGACCGTTTGGCTCGGAGTTTCCGTTGGTGACGGTGCGGGACTGGGTGCGGACGCAATCGTTGTTGCTGGATCATTTGCAGATTGAAACCTTGCGGGCGGTGATCGGCGCTTCGATTGGCGGGATGCAGGCGATTCAATGGGCGATTGATTTTCCGCACCGCGCTGCGCGGTGCGTGGCAATTGGCTCAGCTCCGCTGACGGCAATGGGCTTGGCGCTGAATCATTTGCAGCGACAGGCGATTTTCAACAACTCGAAAACCGGCTTGGCCACGGCGCGAGCTATTGCGATGCTGTCGTATAAATCTGACGAGTTGTTTGATGAACGCTTTGCCCGCCGCCCAAACCGCAACGGGGAAAATCCGCTGCATTCGCTGATGGAACGCTACGACATTGCCGGGTACCTGGATTACCAAGGTGATATTTTTACGCAACGTTTCGATCCGAATTCTTATCTGGTCATCACCAAAGCGATGGACAATTTTCATCCGGCGGTCGGGTACGAGTCCGAAGCTGATGCTCTGGCCAGAATCAAAGCGCGAATGTTAATGGTTGGCATTTCGTCGGATTGGTTGTTTCCGCCCGGCGAAGTCCGAAGCTGGACGGAGCGAATGGTTGCTGCCGGAGCCGACGCCGAATACGCCGAAATCATTTCCGATCACGGTCACGATGGATTTCTGGCGGAGCCGCATTCGCTGTTGCCACTAATCCAGAAAGCTCTGGATACAGAACTGCGCGCGTAAGCACGCTTTTTTTGTGAAGACTGCCGCTTGCTTACGCGCGCGGTACCGCACCAATGTTATGCAATTGCCAATCTCGCTCCGCACTGCCATCGAGCAGGAATTATCAAACGTCAATTTCAGTTCGTTGACTGCCGCCGCCACCGAACTTTCCGACCGTTACCGCCAGCAACGAAAAGCCGAACGATTCATGACAACCGATGCGCATAGGCTGGCTTATCTGGCGGTGCGAATGCCCGCGACCTTTGCAGCCGTCAGCAAAGCGCTGGAATCCGTTCGCAATTTATTGCCAGATTTTCAGCCGGAAAGCCTGCTGGATTTAGGGGCCGGAACCGGCGCGGCAGCC
>CAZXHW010001156.1:0-2161 GCA_964639915.1 uncultured Heliomicrobium sp. | reverse complement strand
AACTCACTTCAACACACATGACGATAGACAGTGTTTTCGTCGCACGTTAAGATGTGATTGTCGGCTTCCCAAGCAAGAAAAAGAGAGAGCGGTCGTTGATTGCGCACACCTGCATTTCCCCGTTTGTTTCGTCGCGGATGAACTATTTCAATTACTTTACCGAAATCGAAGAAGAATTTGTCAAAAGACGCGGCAGCCACATGCTGGTATCACCGCTGGATTGGTCGTTAATGGAAGGCTGGCAGCAACGCGGTGTCCCGCTGCATGTCGTCCTGCGCGGTATCAATAATTCGTTTGATGGATACGATCAAAAAACGAGCCGGGGCCGCAAAGTCAATTCGCTGCTGTATTGCCAGCAGGAAATTGAAGCGCTCTTTCAGGAATTCTGTGATTCGCGTGTCGGCAGCGATTCAGCATCGGTTGAAAGTAATGGTGCAGCGAATGGGAACGGCAACGACGGAGAATCTTCGCTGCCCTTTACGCGCAAAACCGTCAACGACTTTTTGACGGAACATCAGCAGTATCTTAATGAATTGGCCGACAGAAACACGGACAACCAGGCGTTGAAAGAAACCCTTGAGCGCGTTTCTCTGCGGTTGGAACAGATCGTTGAAGATCTGCAGATGGCTAAAACGTTTTCTCCTGAAGCGCTGGAAACAGATTTGACCATGATCGAAGAAGTTATTCTTGACGGACTGAAAGTGGCCGTTAGCGATGAGGAGATGAAAGAAATCAGGCGCGAAGGAAATTTGAAGCTACGCGAGTATAAAAAAAGCATGGGGAAAGATGTCTTCGAACAGACGCTTGGCAATTATGTGGCAAGGCGATTGCGTGAAAAATTTGGAGTCCCCCGATTGAGCCTGTTTTATCTTTGAAAAGTAGACAGTAGAGAGCAGACAGTAGAATACAATCCGCAAATATTGTATCAACCACTGTCTGCTCTCTACTGTCTACCGCCTACTTTTATGACAACCACCGCAGACACATTGGGACCCCTGGTAAATGGCCATTCACCCGTCGTTATTGGCGGCACGTACGAAGTTTCGATTGAAAAACTGGTTTATGGCGGAGACGGGCTTGCCCACATCGGCACCCAGGCTGTTTTTGTTCCGTTGGCGGCTGTTGGCGACCGGCTGATGGTTTGCATTACAGAAGTCGAACGCAATTATGCGCGAGGTGCCATCGAAGAAATCCTGGAACCTTCGCCTGCCAGGCGAACGCCTCCATGCGAACGATTCGGGGATTGCGGTGGTTGCCAGTTGCAACATTTAAGCTACGCCGCGCAATTGGAAACCAAAGTCGCTTTTGTGCGTGAATCGCTTCGGCGACTCGGCAACATTGACTGGCAAGAGGAAATTGCAATTCGTTCGGCGGAAGAATTCGGCTATCGTTCCCGTGCCGAGCTCAAAGTTGCCCGCGATCCGGATGGCCACACGCGGATTGGCTATTACCGTTCTGCATCGCAAACTGTATGCGAAATTGAAAAGTGTTTGATTCTGATGCCCGCGGCCAATCGCGAACTGCAACGACTGTATGCCGAACCTTCTTTGATCCCGAACGATGCCACACGGGTTTTATTTACTGTCGGCGACGAAGAAGTGATTGTTACTCCGGCCACCGGCGAAAACGGCAAAGCCGGATCGGTTGATGCGCTGGGCACGGCATATCAACGAATTAACGGGATCAATTATGGCTTTGGCGTGAAGTCGTTTTTCCAGGGAAACCGGCCATTGGTGGAAGAACTGGTTCGCACTGCAACTGCGGACGCCGGCGGCAAACTGGCCGTTGATCTTTATGCCGGCGTGGGATTGTTCAGCCTGCAATTAGCGAAAACCTTTGATCAGGTTTGCGCCGTTGAAGGGAACCGCCCGGCGGCGAATCATGGAATTGAAAACGCCAAAGCCAATGGCGTGGCCAACGATCGTTTTGAATCTGTGTCGGTAGATGCATGGCTGAAATAAAAATCGGTAAAAATGCCTTGCCCGGATTTTGACATGCATGATCCCACACGCGCTGGCGCTGGCCCACAAGTCATTGAGCGCCTGGTCGCGATGGATGTTCCTCAGATTTCTTATGTCTCCTGCGATCCGGCAACCCTGGCGCGCGATCTGCGCCTGCTGCTGAATTACGGTTACCACATTGAGTCAATCACCGCGCTGGA
>CAZXHW010001155.1:0-2163 GCA_964639915.1 uncultured Heliomicrobium sp. | reverse complement strand
CTTTACTGGATACGAGCTTTTCTTTTCCGTCAGGATATAAACAACCAGGCGCGGGTATTTTTTATACAACTCTTTTCCAACAAACGTTTGTAGCGTGTCTTTGATTTTTTGGCTATCTGCTGTCGCTGTAACCTGAAAAGCAATTTTGGCTTGGTCGTCGGCCAGATCAATCGCGGGGAAGTCTTTCTTCACCGTAGCATTTAGATTTTTCAGATTGGCGAGATCGAAAATTTGCCGAAAAAGAGGAACAAGAACATCTTCCGAAACCTTATTGAAATCTGTTTTCCCTGCCGCTGAATAGGCTTTGGCCTGGAAGGCAGACATTGCCAACAACTCAGTGATTCTCGCGTGGGTGTGAAGAAGGTTGCTCATAATAAATCCCTAACAGGAAGCTCTGCCTCCCTCGAATCGGCCTTACGTCCTTGCAAAAGCTAATCTCAAATGTGGCGCTACAACCTCTCGCAACTGGATTGGAAACGAACGAGGAGGTCGTCCCACGTCGCATAGACTTTATGCGTATCCAGAAATCGTTGTTCGTGTTCGCTGTGTCGTCCAGCACAAATTAACCAGTGCGCCATAACCTCAACGCTCGTTTCCTGCGATGATCTTACCCTTATTTTTACCTCTTTTTAGGGGTAATACCCTTTTTCTGCCAGTGAGCATTGGAACTTCGTCTGAGCAATTTCATTTTTGTATTCAACTCGATATCCGCCATTTATCCGCCATAACCGCCATTCATCCGCCAAGCAAAACGTAGCGAGTGGCTTTCTTGGTGCCTTTCCTGGCCAGGATTTGCTTCGCCACTAAATCGTCAAGGTCGCGGAGTGCCGTTCGCTCTGATGCTCCCGTTAATTTCTGATATTCGCGGTTGGAAACATTGCCATTTTCCACCACAAACAGCACGGCTTTAATTTGTCGGTCGTTCAAGCCCGACTTTCGTAACTCTTCTTCCGTAAAACGGTGCTTGTAAATTTCCACCAGAAAGCCGCCGTCCTGCTCTAGCATGACAGGTTCCGGCAATTCAGCTTCACGGCAGGAATTGATAATTTTCAGCGTTCCGCGCCCCCAGGCATCAATATACCCGCCTTTGAAACAAACATCCGCCAGCAAGGGATTATGCGGGCGGGAGGGGTGTTGACGTTTCAAGGCGTCCAAACTCAACCCAGCGGGCAATGTGCCTTCGTTCCACACCGAGAATTTATGGTCGTAGATGCGCACCTGAATGGGAGCGCCCATATAATCACGGTGGATCAGCGCGTTGAGCAGCATTTCGCGGACAGCAGCGACCGGATATTCGCCTTTCTCAATTCGTTGCAGCCCCACAAAGTCAATCGGTTTGACGAAGAATTTATGATTGAGTTGGTTGGCAGTTTCACGAAGTAAATACAACAGATTTCCTTCGATAACTTCCTGAAATTTCAAATCATCATCGCTTTTTCCGAAGCGTCCGAGTTTGACCATTTGATGGGGAAAGAAACGGCCTGGGGCTTTGCCAAACAGCACCAGCGCAGCGCGTTTGAGTTGCCCGCCTTCCGTCAGACGCAGTTTTTCCAGCCATTCGTTGATGGACGATTCGTTGTCTTCAGGCAGACGCCCTGCTGTTCTGATCGCATGCTTGAATTGCGTAATACTGCTCTCATCCAAATCCGCCAGGGTAGCGCGCGGCTCGACACAATCGTCCCAGGTTTTACCGGATTTACGCAGCAGAAATTCATTCAGCGCATTGCCCTTCAATTCCTGTTTGGTGGCTCCGCTGCGATAGTAATAATTGCCGCGCAGCGAGATCGGGACGGCATACGGTGGCGTGATGATTTCGAGGTAATACAAACCATTTTCTTCGTGCAGATTGACTTCCGCCATGATGCCCAACACATCCCGAATCTTATTCGGCAAATCTTCCAGCAACTTTTTGTGACCCGCCACGCCGACGACTTTACCGTCATCGTCTTTGCCGATGTAGATCGTGCCGCCGTGCGCATTAGCAAACCCGCACACCCATTTCAGATAATCGTCGTGCCAGCTTTGTTTGTACTCGATGTTTTGTTGTTCCGGCATTGGTCAGTCCCCAACTGCAAGAGGCAGCATCACAATTCGCCCTTGAAGGCTTGGTCGAGAAGCGAAGGCATCAGCGCATCCAGTTTGGCGGAAGTTTCAGTTTGCAAG
>CAZXHW010001154.1:0-2165 GCA_964639915.1 uncultured Heliomicrobium sp. | reverse complement strand
ATTCATCCAGACACAGCACAATCCGTTCGCCGATTTCCGCCAGCACTTTGATTTCGTGATCGAAGGCCGTCAGGTTGCGGCTCAGCTTGTTGTCGTCTTTGATGCCCTCGGTCGGGCAGTTCAGGGCGGCAAGGACGGTGCGCAGAAAATCTACGACGGTTTGCGTGCAGGCATCGGTCAGTTCCAAATACAAAAAGCGGTAATTCTCATCGCTGAGCCATTGCCCGCCCGTCTTGCTGACGTAATACAGCAGCGAAGATTTGCCGATGCGCCGTTCGCCGATGACGGAACAGCTTTGCATCGTGCGCAGGCGGGTAATGATGTGATTGACTTCGGCTTTGCGCCCGATGAATTCTTCCGGCTTCGTAATCATCGGGCCAATTGTGAAGGGGGATTTCATAGACTCTCCGTTGGCTATTCGGAAACAATCTGAATCGGTGCTCGTGGCGATTTCGGCGGCGGAAATTCGATGCCGCTGTACACATCGGCTAAGGACAATTGGCAATTGATAGAGGCGATAGTTAACACCTGCTCCATTCCAACGAGGCGCACGTAACGCCACGACCCATCGGCTTGCAAGCTGTAATGCTCAATTTGCGGACGATCCTGCCAGACCAGCAAATAATCGGTCAGCGAGGGCAGTTGTTGATAAAACTCCCACTTCTCGCCGCGATCATAATTCATCGTCGAGGGCGACAGCACTTCAAACAACACGCGCGGATTCGTTAGCAAGGTTGAATGCGTTGGATGGTATTGCGCCTGCCCGCAAACAATGGTCAGGTCGGCGTAGGTGTTGAGTTCTGCGGCCTCAATCCAAATCTTTTGATCTGCGCTGTAACCAACACAGCTTGTGCCTTCCAACTGACTATCCAGCAAACCAGCCAGCTTGAAACAAAGGCGATTATGCGCTGGGCTGGCTCCAGCCATTGCAAAAATTTCCCCGGCATAGAATTCGTGCTTCGTTTCGCGTTGTTCTTCATAGGCCAAATACTCGGCCAGCGTATATTTCAAAACAGGTTGCGCTACGCCCATAGCTCCAGCCTTTCTGGTACCTATTCGTTTGTCGCCAACTCGCCCACTTCTTCATCGCTGCGGCGCGGTTTGCCGAAGAGCCAGACGATCAGGATGCTGAGGAAATACAGTAGCCACATCGGAATCGCGACGACCATCAGGTTGTACCAATCGGGTGTCGGCGTGGCAATCGCGGCGACGATGACGATCAAGACAACCGCGTGTCGCCACCAACGAATCAGCATCTTGGGCGTGATCAACCCAACGCGGCCCAGAATGAACGAGATCGTTGGGATTTGAAACACGATGCCCAGCCCAAGCATCAGGAACAAAATCAAATCCAGATACTCTTCGGCATTGAGCAGGGTTTGGAAGCCGTCCTGCCATCCCAGCAAAAAGCCGCACGCGAGCGGAAACGCGATTTTGTACGCGAAGGCAACGCCCCCAATGAACAGGAGCGAGCCCATTCCAATCACTGGGATGACGTACTTCTTTTCGTGTTGATACAAGCCCGGTGCAATGAACGCCCAAAGTTGATAGAGCAGAAACGGAATGGAAAGGGCGATAGCAGTGTACAGCCCGACTTGCATAAACAGCGTAAAGCCACCGCCGACTTTCGTCAGCACTAAATCATCACGTGCATCAAAGCCCGGCAACGCCGACGCTTCGCCTAGTACTTCGACGAGTTCGCGGCCTTGCGGGATGACGGTTTTGCCGAGAATCCAGTTTGTTGTCAGCACCGTAGTCAGCTTGCCGTTTTGATTGACGACTTTGGCAGGCAGCGTTGTTCCGGCTGGAATCTTGACATTATCAATCACCGAATCCAGGGCAAAAGTATATTGCAGCGTTTCGCCTTCCTTGAGGTTTTTCGCAAAGGCTTCACGCGTGTCTGCGCCCAGCAGCTTTTTCTCCCGCGCAATGCGGGCTTTGCGCGCTTCGGTCTTGACGGGGATGGCCAGAAATTCATAGATGCGATCCGCAAAGCCAAAGCCGACGGCAAAGGAAATCGCGATGGCCAGTGCACTGTAAATCAGCCGTTTGCGCAATTCGTCCAGATGGTCGAGGAAAGACATCTGTAATCCTTCATGGGCTTCGTGCTCGTCCTGCTCGTCAAGTTCATCGGTCATACAAGGGTTCCTAAAAAAGAAAAATGG
>CAZXHW010001153.1:0-2167 GCA_964639915.1 uncultured Heliomicrobium sp. | reverse complement strand
AAAATATCGAAAAACGACAATTTGGCTCTGGCGTGGCGCCACTTCCGCCAAAACTTCGATTGCTTCGTCTATTGCAATGATTTCCGATGAAAGCTCTACCGCCTGATGATTGGCTGCTGAGAGAGAAATCAGAATGGCATCGCGTTTTCTTCTGCTTCGGCGCCGAGCATAGTCCACCAGAATTTGGCGCATTCGTTCTGATGCAATGGCGAAAAAGTGAGCGCGACTTTTCCATTCCACTGATCGCTCATTAACGAGCCGCAGGTAAGCCTCATTCACGAGAGCGGCCGGCTCTAATGTGTGATTCGGGCGTTCCCAGCGCAAGCGCGCTTTGGCAAGATACTCTAACTCCTTTTCAATCAAAGGGATTAGGCGGCCAAAGGCATTTTCATCGCCATTGCTCCATGCGACTAGTAATTCCGTGACTTCATGGGGGAAGGAAGTCGTTATCATATGGATTGCCTTAAATTTTCTGCTGGTTACTTAGAAAGTTTTCTCACAGTTTGTGAGCAAAGCCACCATACCTCATGCCGATTGCCCCTATCAATGTAGATGCAATTTGAACGGGCAAAAATTTTTTCTCTATAAATGGCATGTTTTTCGCAGAACTGACGCCATGCATTGATGAAGAAGGTTTTTTCTCTTCAATCCTGAAAATCGGAAGAACATTAATAAACCGAGTCGGTGGTTTCCCCTCAGCGAAACTAAAAGTTTCGTGCCACCCTTGGCCATTGGGATGACCCAGTAGCAATACTCAGCCTCCGGAACTTCCGGAGGGTAGAAGTGAATAGTGCCGCTACAATTGTAGCGGCACTATTCACTTACAAAAGGCAATTGGGTTTGACCACTTTCAACCTGGACAACCTTTAATTTCCCTTTCCCGAAGGGCCGCCAGCGCTCAGCAAAAGTCGCATTATTCGAGTTCACAAAAAACGTTAACGTAGGGACGCCAAGCGCAGCGGCAATATGCTGCCCGGCAGAATCGTACCCGATGTATTGATCGCAGGCGGCAATTAAGCCGGCGAAAGCGCCAATGCTGCCATCCCAAGTAACAATGTCAGCGGCATGCAACTCGCCGGAAGCAGGTTGGGTTTGATTTGCGTCACAGAGCTCGACAACCGTTTTTCCTTGAGCGCGAACACTGGCAACAATGTGATTGATCTGTTCGCGCTCTTCCGGCGTGGCTCCTTTATCTAGAATGATTTTGGACCCTGACAGTAGCTGTTCGATCTGTTGTTGTTCAAATTCGGCGGAAATCCGTTTGCTCTGATTGCCTCCGACGCCAAAGCTGATGGCTGTCAGGCTGCGGATTGCGGCCAAAGCTTCTGATTGCGGATTGCGGATTCGGCTGGCGATGGTTTGACCGAATTTTTGATGCACCTCTGGCAAGGCGACGAACGGGTAAGCCGGTTCGTGATTGCCGATCAGTTCCCCGCACCAACGGGCGGCAAGCTGACCAATAGAGTTTGACTCGCCATTTGGCTGGTAACTGCGGCTTTCAAAGAAAAAATAATTGTGGTCATTTTCAACCAGGGGAAGCAAGCCAAGCTGAGTCAGCCGCGAATCAGGATCAACCACCCAAACATCGTCGTTGTCCCAACCTAGCCGCTCCTTGTTTATTGCTGCGACGACATACAGCCAGCTTGTCAGGCGGGCAATCAGACTGCCGCCACGTTCGTAAGCGATTTCGATGATCCGAATTCGGTCATCTCCACCATACAACTCCCGCAATTTGCGCGAGCCTAAAATGACAAACTCGGCTTGCGGAAATGCCTGGCGCAACTTGGCAATGATGGAACTGGTTACGGCGACATCTGCGCCGATGGTGACACGAGACAGTAGCAAAATCTTTTGAGGGGGTAGGAATTGGGAACGAGGAGTTGAAATTCCTGGTTTTGAATTTTGAATTTTGAATTTGCGCGACAGGATATCGGATTCGGACAACAACCCAAATTGGTTCAAGCCTTCATCAAGCCCCTCGCCTTCTGGCAATCGTCGGCAGAACTCGATGACTTGAACAAACAGTTGGTCGTAGAGCTTGCAGGCGGCCGGATCGAACGAATCATTCAACCGTTCGACGAGCTGCGGAAACAGAGCGGTGATGCCTGCACGAGCAATGTCCGGATTTTCGTCCGTAGCAATTTGGCAGATCAGATGAACGGCTTCA
>CAZXHW010001152.1:0-2169 GCA_964639915.1 uncultured Heliomicrobium sp. | reverse complement strand
GTAAGCTTGTGCAACCGTCAGATTTCCACCGGAAAAACCGTCAATCATTCTGGCCACGAACATCCACGCCAGCGGGAAAGGAAACCTCATCGCCAAACCCAATAAAATGAATCCTGTCAGCGAACCAAATTGACTGTACAAAAGCACAGGCCGACGGCCGTGGTTGTCGCTCAGGTGCCCTAGCAGCGGGGCTGCGATGAACTGGCACATGGAATAGGACGCGATTAACAATCCGATCAATTGATCTGACGCGTTGAATGTCCCGGCGTAAAACGGCAGCAAAGGCAAAATGATGCTGAAGCCAAGAATATCCACAAAGACGACGATGAAAATTGGAATGATGCGTTTGTCTTTCATTCTACTTTTTGAAGTTGCTGATCAAGACGATTTCCCGCGTTTCCAGTCCGCGGGCCAGGGCCAGAAATTTTCCGTCAGGAGACCAATCGAATCCAAAAATGTGATTGGAGCCAAAATTCGTCAATTGCTTGGGCGGGCCTCCGTTAATCGGTTGGCTCCAAATGTTTGATACACCACTCAGGGAGGCTGCATAAGTCAACGCTTGACTGTCGGATGACCAGCGAACCAGCCGCCAGGGAGTGGTGGGAATATCGAACGCCGTGGTCGGCAGGATATCAATCCCAGACTGTAAAATGCTGATTGGCAGCACCGCAAACTTTGCCGCTACAGAGGTTTTTTCATCTCTAAAGGAACAAGCCAGCCATTTTCCATCGGGTGAAGTCACCGGATATTCCGAAAGCACATTCAGAACTTGTGACGGTTCGGAACCTTCGGTCGAAACTTTCCACAGCGTGCGTTTCCCGGATTTGATCGAAGAAAAGACGACGGTTGCGTTGTCGGTCGTAAATCTGGGATCAAGATCGAGTTGTCCAAAGGTAAGCTGTTTGGGATTGCCGCCATTGCTATCAATTCGCCAGATGCCTATGTTGCCGCCTGAATTGCTGCGGTCGGAAATGTATGCGATATAGCGCCCGTCTGCCGAAGTTGCCGGAAAAGTATTGTAGCCATTGTCTGTCGTCAGTTGTTGTGCGCTGGTGCCGTCGGCGCTGATTTTCCAAATATCAGGTTTGCCGCTGACGTTTGACGAATAAACAATCATTCCATCGCGCGTCCAAGCTAATCCCTGCACTCCATCGCTGCTACCGGAACCGGATGTGATTGGGCGAGCGCTGCTGCCATCAGCCTGTGCAACCCACAGATTTGAAATCTGGTTGATCTGGACTGCGGCAATGGTGGCTCCGTCAGCGGAAATCGTGACGCCTCTGTAATCGTTTAGGTCGTTGGTGACATGAGTCGTTTTGCCGCCTGGATAGCTGACAAACCAAACCTGACGGCCCGACGCGCCCAAATTGGTGGGTTCGCGTGCCGCCATCAAAATCCCTTTGCCGTCCTCAGTCCAGGCGACACGGCCAACGTTTGGCCAGGGCTCAGCAAGCAATGTTTTTTCGCTGCCGTCAGCCACTTGCACTGTCACGACGTTTTGATTGATGCCTCCGGAAAAATTGGCAACCGGGCAAGCGATGGTTTTGCTGTCTGGAGACCAATCTGGGCCTTCGACCGAAAATGAGTCTGGAAGCTTGCGGCTCAATAGTTCATGCTCATTTGTTCCATCGGCGTTGGCAATCAACAAAGCGCTGGAATCAGCCAGTTCCCGAACAAAGGCGATCTGTTTGTCGTCCGGGGAAAGGGCCACAGGGCTGCTGACTCCAGAGAGCAATTTTCGCGCCGGCCCGCTTAGCGTTGGCACGCGGTAAAGATCGCCAACCGGAGAGTCAGATTTCCGCTGGACGTAATAGATGTGGTTTCCATCATGGGAAAATGTTGGCGAGCGAAACCGAAAATCAGAAGGTGGCGCAATTTGGACTGCATTGCTGGATGGCGTTACCTGTCTTACCCACAAGCTTCGTTTGTTTCCGTTATCAACGATGTAAGCGACGTATTTCCCGTCCGGCGAAACTACAGCATCAACTGGACGACCTGATGTGATGAGCTTCGTGAATTTGGCATTTTTGAAAGCAGGTTCGTTCGGCGTATCGGTCATCCATTTCGCAACGCCAAATCCGATTCCGGCGATGGCCAAAATCAAAATCGCCAAAGCAGTGATGACGCCACCTTTATGCTTTTTGATTTCGTTCAGGATGACCGTGGAAC
>CAZXHW010001151.1:0-2170 GCA_964639915.1 uncultured Heliomicrobium sp. | reverse complement strand
GCGCGCAACGGGATCGGTTTGCGCGAAGACAGTGACAGCGAAACACAAACACATCGCGCCCAAACATTGCGCAGTGATAAACTTTGTTACGGAGCTTTGCATATGAATCAAAACCAGGAGAACACACTTATCGAAAAGCCGCGCGCAGAAGCCGAATGCGCGGAAGACCAGCAAGCCGCAGCCCTGAAAATCGTTGAAGAGCTTTACGGCTCAATCAAAGGGCTGGATCGTGAAACCATCATCTGGCTTGCTGAAGACGAAGAGCTTTGCGGGTATTAGCTCGCCACCATCAATGTTCACTTCTTCAACGCCGCCTCCGGGCGATGCCGGTCGCGTTCGGCGTAAAACCACGCGAGCGGCAAAATCGAAATGTATTCCTGCATCGTAAAACCGCCGCCCTCTTGCGCGGTCATCGCGCGATAGCTCAAATACACTTTGCCGTCTTCAATCGTAATCGCCGGATATTCGACGCGGTTCTGTGGGCCAGGTGTGATGCTTTCGATCTCGCGTTGCCAGCGCCACGTCTGGCCGCCGTCCGTGCTGATCGCCGAAGAGAGCGTCAGGCGTTGGCCGAGCAAGCCATTCGCCTGCGGGTCGAGACAGCAACTGTTCCAGATGACCAGCAAGTCGTTGCTGTTCGGGATGCGATGCAAACGCGCAGGCGCGGCGGCGGAAATCAACGGACTCGGCACGGGCTGCGTCCACGTCGCGCCGCCATCGGTCGAAACGCATTGCCACTGCCGCCCCGCCAACGTGCGGCCATAAAGCAACAGCGACTTGTCGGCGCGTTCGACAATCGTCAATTCGGCAAAGACCGAAATGTACGAACCAGGAAATTTCTCTTTGAACGCGGGCAGCACTTCTTCGACGGCCAAAGGTTGCGGGGCGATGCGCCACGTGTGACCGTTGTCGTCGGAATAAGCGATGCGCGCGACCATCTTGCGCGGCTTGACGCTGACCTTGACGTGCAGCGGATGAATCACGCGCCCGGTCGAAAGCACCGTGAGGCGGTCGTGCGCGCTCGTCCAATAACCATCGGTCGGCGAGATGAAACGCGGCTCTGACCACGTCCGGCCTTCGTCGTTGGAAACGCGAAAGACCTTGTTGGCGCGGGCTTCGGAATCAATCTGGCTGTAACTTACGCCCAGCGCACCGTTCGCCAGACGTACGAGCGAAGGTTGCATCGCGTTGCGTCCGGTCGTGCTGCGAAACAACACCTCGGGTTTTGACCACGTCGCGCCGCCGTCGCGCGACACGGTTTGCGCAATGACCGAAGGCCACAAATCGCTGTTCGATTCTTTCGGATCGCGCTGGTGACGGCTGACCAGATGCAGCAGCGCGCCGTCTTTGAGCTTGATCGTCGCACCTTCGCCGTTCTTCGGATATTCGGCGTCGGCAGCGACAAGCACGCGCCCGCGCAAGCCGCCGAGCGCGCGTGCTACGGGGTCGTTGTTTGATTGCGCAAAGCAAACGGCGCAGCACGACACGATTAAAGCAGCGATGTGAATGATGCGTCTCTTCATTCAATTCCTCGATTCTTCAAACACCGCGAGCAGCAAATCGCAAAACTCTTCGCGCGTGATGTAAAAGCCCGGTTGCGCACGCTCGGCCCAGCTTGCGGGCAAAGCGTTGCGCGCTTGCAGCGTTTGGAAATAGGCGAAGTCAGGATGCTCCGCCGTCAAATCCTTCCAGGTCGCGTTTGATTTGCTCAGCGTCCAGCCGCGACTTTGCATTTTGAGCCGCACCAGCCAGCGCACGGCGTCGGCGCGCGACACGGGCGCGTGCGGAAAGAAACCTGTTGAGCCTGCCCACATTTCGACGATGCGCGCGTTCAGCAAGGCCACGATCATTCGATAATCAGGATGCGTCGCCGCCACGTCGGGCAGCGTCACGCGCGCCGCCTGATTCAGTTTCAAGCCCTCCAGTTCGGCGAAGCGCGTCAGCCAGCGCACGGCTTCTGAGCGCGTTACCGGATCAAAAGGTCGCGCGTAATAGCTCGTGAAAAATCCGCGCGCGCCGAAAAACTGAAGGCCGGGGCTGTAACGCGGTTGCGGAATGTCAGACAGCACCAGTTGGCGGCTGCGTTCCTGTGGGCGGTTGAGTTGCATCCACACCGCGTCGGGGCCGGGTTGATCGTGAAAGAAAGTGATGACCTGACCGGCTTGCAACA
>CAZXHW010001150.1:0-2172 GCA_964639915.1 uncultured Heliomicrobium sp. | reverse complement strand
GGCGGCGAGGACGGGGATGCCGGCATAGTCCATGGTTTCGGCGACGCCTTCTTCTGCTGCAGGAGCCATTTGGCAGAATGCAATCGGTAGAGAGGCTGCGATATTGACGCTGAGAAGGAGTGCAGATAGTTTCATCAGGATGCCGTTCCGCTTTTGCCAGTGTTGAGGAAGTCAGTGCTCTATGCACATCGGCGCGCTCGAGGTGTGAGTCGCCTGCCGATGAATTGAGTCTATGAGCTAGGGTTAGGTAAGTCACTGGGAAAAGTACGCAATCAATCGGCCTAGTGCCGATTTCGAGCGATGAGGGTGGGAAGATTCCCCTCTTTGCAACCGGTGTTTAATCTTAGACTGTGGGCCGTTTAATGTTGGGGGCGGCACCCAACAAATAGTTAATCGGCGTTGGCTGTTTTTCAGGGCCTCTTTTTGGCCTGGCTTTCAGCGATTTTTCTTCTAATGGACTCCGCCAGCGTCAGTGGCATTTCTTTGTTTTTCTCTTTTCTTGCCTGGTCAGTTGCGCGCCTGCGCCAGTGTTTTGCCAAACCAGAGTTCTTGTTCACGTGAATGCCTTGCTCATACCATTCTGCGAGTCTTAGCTGAGCTTTCTCCACGCAGCCATCAGCAGCTTGACTGTATAGTTGGAAGGCTTTATCCAGGTCCTTCGCCACAACGTCACCTGCTTCGAAAAAACACCCCAACTCAAACGCTGCAATAGGCGAGTTCGGCTCGAATACTGCAGCCTTGGCAAAGCACTCGAAAGCTTGTTTCTGGTCGCCGGCTTCCTTGGCTGCGTAGCCATCGTAAATGCATTTCATGAATGATTCGGTCATCGTTTTTTCTCTGATTGTCCGCCGGTGCTGTCTAGGTTATTCACTCGTGCGATTGGCGATTAACTGGTATGTAATTTCGCCCGTTGCCTCATCGAAATCTAACCGTCGCTCCGAAATTACTCCCGTCGCGTCACGAAAAATCTAACTATTGGCGGGGCACACGACAAATTCATTCGCACAAGTGGGGGGATTTTCTCGAGAATTTCTCCCTACCTGCAGCGTCAAAAAGCCTGGAAAGCGCCATTTCTTCGTGAACCAAGGTTCATTTTTTTTGATGCGAAAAACCAGCAAAATTCCTGAAACGCGCTATCTGCCTTGCTTGTACAGGTGGGGAGATTTTCACAAGAATTTCGCCCTGCCTGAAACATTGAATTTTTGAACCTCAGTCCCAAACCAGGCGGTAGCCGACGCCGCGCACAGTGAGGATGTGCTTGGGCTGGCTGGGGTTTTCCTCGAGTTTTTCACGCAAATAGCGGATGTGAACATCCACTGTGCGGCTTTCGCCCAGAAAGTCCGAGCCCCAGACCTGCGCAAACAGCTGGTCTCGGGTGAAAACGCGATTGGGGTGCTTGGCCATTGCCGCCAGCAATTCGAACTCTTTGAAAGTCAAATCAATCTGCTGATTGCTCACAGACACTGTCCTGCTGTCCATGTCGATGAAAAGGGCGCCGAGGCGCAAACCTTTGGGAGCGGGCGCAGCACCGGGCGCTTCACGCAAATGAGCCTTGACGCGGGCGACCAATTCCCGCAGCCTCACAGGCTTTGCGATGTAGTCATTGGCACCAAGCTCTAAACCAACCACTGTGTCGATTTCGGAGGTTCGGGCGGTGAGCATGAGAATCGGCGTCTTTCTGTCCTGGCTGCGCACGCGGCGGCAAACCTCGTATCCGTCCAAGCCGGGCATCATCAAGTCGAGAATAATCAGGTCGGGCTTTTCAGACTCCGCCACTTGAATCGCTTTGATGCCGTCATGCGCCAAAAGCGTGCCGAAACCTTCCTGATTCAGCACGTACTGAATCGAATTGGCGATATCTACTTCATCATCTACGATAAGTATCTTTTTCATCTGACCCTTCAGTCGTTTTCACTCTCAACAAGTGGTTCATAGTATCATCGACCTTGGTAGCAGTACTGCTTGATTTGCTCCAATTTTGGCTTTGCTTCAAGTGGGCGAGTCATTTAAATATCGGTAGATATCGAGAGATATCGATAAATACTCAAAAGTATCGACAGATACTCAAAAGTATCGACAGATATTCAAAGATATCCAAATCACTCTGGTCGGGACTTTTTTCAGCAATGTCAGGTCAACACAAACATCGCTTTGAGCGCATCTTCGCCGTAG
>CAZXHW010001149.1:0-2181 GCA_964639915.1 uncultured Heliomicrobium sp. | reverse complement strand
GATATGTCTTTTGGCGAGCCGATGATGTAATAGATGAAGCGCCTGCACAATGAGCAACGCCAAGTAAGTAGTTTGTGGATTAAGCATCAGTGGCACGTCCCTCCGTCACAACAGGTCTCACCCCGCAGGGCTGTGACACCTTCTTTGGCAATGATGGGAACCATCACGAGCGCCGCCACCGGGTCTGACCACCACCAGCCCAGCACCGCATTTAGAAGCAAGCCGCCGAGTAGGATCGCCGAAAGATAAGTACAAAACTCCGTCTGCTTTGCGTCTGCCGCCATGGCCGCGCTTTTAATGCCCATGGCCACGCGCCTTTTTGCGCGCATAAGCAGCGGCATTACGATGAGCAACACGACAGCAAGGATGATCCCTGGAATGCTCCGCTCCGGAGCTGCGCGGCTAATGAGCGTGGTGATGGAGTCGTAAGAGACGTAAAGAGCAAGCGCGATGAAGCAGGCTCCGACGATCCGCAAAGAGATGGCTTCCACGCGCTCGCGCTTTTCTTCATAGATGTCTGCCTGCAACCGCCAGAGGAGAACCGCGCCGGAGGTCACTTCGATAATGCTGTCAAAGCCGAAGCCAACCAGGGCAATACTTCCGGCCAGAAGACCGGCGGCAATGGCGATCAGCCCTTCGAGGCTGTTGTAAAGGATCGTGAAATATTCGAGCCGGCGGCCCCGTTGGATAAAGGCCGCGCGGCTCATTGCGTCCGGTTGAATCACATGCATTTGCATACCCGCTAAAACGAAATGCTGTAGCTGAAGCCGGGCTTATTGGCGAACGCCAGCACAAATGAGAAAGCGTGCCGCCCCCACGCGTAATTCACGAGCGGATGCACGCGCACCCCGTCATAGATAACGGTCGAAGAGAGGTTCCCTTGATGAATAGATAGAACTAGGCCTGAGCCTTGATGTAGTATTCGAGATAGTGGCCACGCCGAATGCTTATTCATTTCCTGCTCCTAGAGGCGCGTTCCGGCGCCGTAGATGAAATCTCCGAAGAAGTATTCGGCAACGTTCGAGCCTACCTTGATTTTGAGGCGCTCAAGCTCGGCCACGAACTCGGCGCGACTAAACCGGTTCGCGGTCGGATGCACAAATAGGTGCCGGTAAGACCGGCGATTGAGCGCTTGGCTGGTGACCTCCATAAAGAAGAAGCGCCCGCCAGGCCGGAGCACGCGGCATATTTCCGCCACCGCCGCTTGCCAGTCGGGGACGTGATGCAGAATGCCGAAGTCAACTACCGCGTCGAAGGATGCGTCTCCCGCTTCGATCTTGGCTGCGTCACCAGTCCACAGTCGCAGGCGCTCTGGCGGATAGCCTGCCAGGCGTCGCCGCGCCTGCTTGACCATACCCGCATCGAGATCGAAAGCGGCCACCTCGCGCGCGCCGAACCGCTCAAAGATGATCTCGGTCCCCACACCCCGCCCACAGCCGACCTCTAGCACCCGCATGCCGTCGAGCCGTCCGCCAAGGCGCAGCAGCAACGGGGCTTCCAGACGACGCTGTATCCAGGCACGCACCGGGTTGTTCATCAAGGTCTTTTCCAGCGTATTGAGTAGCATCATTACCTCACTAATGAGTTCGGCAGACTCTAGCCGCCCCGTCAGAGCAATTCCTCGACGTGACGGAAGCCTTCTTCCAGAAGGTGCGCGATGTGCTCGTCGTCCAGCGCGTAGTAAGCAATCTTGCCATCCTTGCGGAACCGGACAAGCTTCATCTGCCGCAAAGCTCGCAGCGAGTGCGAGACGGCGGATTGCGACACGCTGAGCAGATTGGCGAGATCGCAAACGCACAGCTCTTCGCGCGCGAGCGCAAATACGATTCTGATGCGTGTCGGATCACCGAGCAGCTTGAAGGTCTCGGCCAAGGCTAGCACGGCCTGCTCCGGCTTCATTGCCTGCCGGACTCGTTTCACCTTGCGCTCATCTACAAACTCGACCTCGCAAGCGTCTGTAAGTGGCTTTCTAGCCGGAACTGCCATCGTCGTCTCCTGCATATATGCACAGTTGTTCAGATGAGAATGCAAGATAAGATGGAAGGCTGGTTTAGTCAACGCTGAGTGAGGAGGCTTGACCATCCAGTCGCGTGAAGTCCAGGTCTTGCCCAAGCTCGACGCACAAACTAGTGGAGCTTTCTAAAAGTTCTCCACCCAAATTTTGAGAGTGGTAAAATTGCG
>CAZXHW010001148.1:0-2182 GCA_964639915.1 uncultured Heliomicrobium sp. | reverse complement strand
ACATCGAATCGATCATCAACACGATGCGCGGCAGAGGGGGTTCGCCGCGCTCTTTGAGACGGACGTTGTATTCTTCGAACGTGCGAACTTCACTGTCACGGAAGTAACCGCGCCGCCGCACGATTTCCTTCACCAGACCGTCAAGCAGGCGCTGGGCGTCATCCGGCGCGGCCATCAGGCGGCCCAGAACGTGCGGCGTTTCGAGCAGCGCATCATGGGTATCACTGTGAGAGCCGGCCAGCGCGATGCGGAGTTCGGCAGGCGTGTTGAGCAGGATCAGCGTGAGCAGAATGCCCTGCAAAAAGTGACGTTTCGCCGTGCCAGAACCGATCACCAGTAGATGACCCGCTTTTTCAAGATCGCGGATAATCAACTGCTGCTCCAGCGTGACGCCCATCGTCAGCGCCAGCCGCGCCGGAGAGTCGCGGAACGTGCTGCTGACCAGCAGTTGGCGTAAACGAAGCGGGCGATGCTGCGGCGTTCGGATGATGACTCCGGCGGCGTTCGGATTGTCACGCACCTGCGGTAAGAAGCCGATTGTCCAGTCTTTGTGCTGCTGTGAAAGCTGCTTCAGCCCTGTTTGAAAGTCATTGACCGAAAGTGCGCGCTTGCCGCCGCGTCGTCCTTGCTCCGGGCTGGTGATGTACAGCGTATAAGCCGGCGTCTGGTGAACGTCGAGGATACGCGCAGGCGTGCCAGCCGCCAGTAGCGTTTGCCGCAGTTCCTGAGCCTGTGCGCGCACGACGTCTTCACCGGGAGGAGGCGCGCCTGCTTCCAGAATGTCAGCAATCGACGGCGTTAACCAGCCACTATCATCCATGCGACTGAGCAACTGCGGCATGGCACTCTCTCCTTTTCGTCGGCGGCAAGGGTTGTGCTGCTACTTACGCATATTGTATGCGAAGTGCGTTCAGCGACCAACTTACGCTAACTACCAGCGATGATGTACCTGCGAACGGATCATGGTGTCGTAGACTTCGTTGACCTTGGCCATTTGTACAGTGTTGAGTTCGGGAAGCTCGGCGGCGGCCATATTGTCTTCAACTTGTGACGGACGTTTCGCGCCGGGGATGACGCACGATACCGCGTCGAACATCAATATCCAGCGCAGGGCAAGCTGCGCCATGCTCGCACCCGGTGGCAAAATCTTGCGAAGTTCCTCGACGGCGCGCAGTCCGGTTTCGTAATTGACGCCAGAGAAGGTTTCGCCCATGTCGAAGGATTCACCGTGACGATTGAAGTTGCGATGGTCATCGGACGAAAACTCGGTTTGCGCGGTCATCTTGCCTGTGAGCATTCCACTTGCCAGTGGAACGCGGGCAAGAATGCCGACGCGGCGGCGCTTGGCTTCGTCGAAGAACAGCTTCGAGGGCCGCATACGGAACATATTGAAAATAATCTGCACCGTTTGAACTTCGGGATATTCAATCGCCTTGAGCGCTTCTTCGACCTTTTCCACGCTGACACCGTAGTAACGAATTTTGCCCGCCTTGACGAGTTCATCCAACGCGGCGAAAACCTCAGGGCGATAGTAAACATCCGTCGGCGGGCAGTGAAGCTGCAAAATATCGAGCGCGTCGGTTTGCAAGTTTTCAAGGCTGCGCTCGACATAGCGCGTCAGGTTTTCTTTGTTGTAGCTGTCGGCGTCGTGCGGGCTGGAGCGTCGTCCGGCTTTGGTGGCGACGTATACGGGGTTTGCGCTGCTGCTGTTTTGCCCGCGCTCTTTCAATACCTGCGCGATGAGGCGCTCACTGCGACCATCGCCATAAACGTCGGCGGTGTCGATGAAATTGACGCCGAGATCAATCGCTTTGTGCAAGGCGGCGGTGGCTTCATCATCTTCAACCTTGCCCCAACTGCCGCCGATGGCCCACGCGCCGAAACTGACTTCCGAAACTTCCCAGCCCGTGCGCCCTAAATCGCGGTAATTCATAAAAGTTACTCCTGTGGGATAGCTGAATGCTTTAGGCTCTAGCATCTAGGCCCTAGTTTTAAGTCATGAAGGATGAGCAGTGAGCGGCGAAAACGAACTCAGCGCTCAGAACTCGATACTCAGAACTCAATTGTGCCGCGTCGGGGCGGGGTTTGCCACTTCTGGAATCAGCAGGTGCATTCGGATTTAGGGGTAGGTATGGATAGCGAATACGGGCGAGGCGTGCCTCGCCCCTACGCTTTGTCGTCT
>CAZXHW010001147.1:0-2188 GCA_964639915.1 uncultured Heliomicrobium sp. | reverse complement strand
CATCTGCATCACTCTATGACGGAAACAAGAATCCGCGCGATTCGGGATCGTTTCGAGCACGCTGCTGGAGATTTGCAGGGCATTGTGCAGTTGAAGATGCTGGGGCAGGGCTATGACTTCCCGCCCGTCACTGTAGTCGTGCCGATGCGACCGTATGGCAGCTTCGGTGAGTTCTATCAGTTTATCGGGCGCGGGATTCGTGTGCTTCAGCATCCGGCACTGACAGGCCGCGTGAAACCGGAAGATCAGGTCTTGGACATCATCTATCACGCCGAACTCGGACTTGATGAACACATCGAGACGATTTACCGCGAGAACGATATGGACCCTGCTGCCGCCCATCCGTTTGAAGTGGTCGCCAACACCGCAACGGAAACGGAAGAATTACCCGGCACTCGCGGCAACGATTCTGCTCATCGTCCCGATGCCTTTGTCTTATTTGAGCGTGGCGATATTGAGCGACGCATCATTCACGATGAAGAGCGTGTTGAGTTGCGGCGACAGGAGCGGGAACGAGAAGCAATGGCGCAACGCTATGCGGCGTATGCGCAAACGACGGACAATCCCATCACCTTCGAGCAGTTTGTTCAGGTCATGCAGCAGTTCAGTGAGTAATGTATGGAATCATTCGGACGCCGCGCGCTGCAAACAACCTCAGTAAGTGCGCTGGCAGAACTGGAAAAAACAGAAGGGCGTGAGCAACGATTTGCGATGCTTGATGCGCTGGTTGGTGAACTACTTGTGCGCAGTTTGCGCGGAGAACGCATCGTCACGATGGAGACTGACGATGTGTACGTCACGACGGTTACGATCAATGGCCTGACGATACAACAGCGCAGCTTTCTGGGCGAAGCTTTCGCATTGGAAAAACAACAATCGCGCGGAGCCTGGTTCTTCCCAGAAAAAGTTTCGTTGTCCGCGCACGACGCCAATTTTGCCTGGTATTTTCAGCAGCAATCTCGTTTTGTTCATGCAGCTTCGGTCGCTGAAATGGGACGCGCGCTGACAAAAAGTTCGGCGGATACGATTTTCTTCTGGTCAGTGTTGCAACCGCTCTTTGAAAAACTGCTTCGCCCGTTTGCTCTGCGCGCCAACCTCATCGGCACTTTGTCGTTGGAACAACTGAAGGTCGAATGGCAGGAGATGGATCGTTTCTTACTGGCACTTGGCTTTGCGGACATCCCAGCAATGAAAATCTTTCGTCCGCGCGGCGGCTGGAGCAAGCTCAAACGCTCCGGTGAACAAATGGAAGCCCGACGCCTGTTACTGGAAGCGATGGCACAGCGTGTGCGCGTTGGAATGGGAACGCCTGCTCGCTTATTCGCTCTTTTACCGCTGCTCACTCAATATTACAAAAAGGCCGGAGCAAATGGACAGGTCAAACGCAAGCAAGCACTGACCAAAGCCTTTCAGCCTCTCGTGATTGGTTACTTCGGCGGCGACTGGCTGGCACTGCTAGATTACCTGGGCGAGTCGCCACATCCCGATGAGCAAATCGTCACGGCGTTGCCCAAACCGCAACTGCGCGTGAAAGGAGCGAGCCGGGCGGAAGAAATCGCCCAACAACACGGCATCCCCCTCGCTGAAGTTCAACGTATTGCTTCTGCCTTGTGGCAGGACGCAACCGGTGCATCACCGATTGAGCAACGTGTCGCATGCCTCAAACGATACTGGCATTGCTTTGATCAGATTCACGATTCGCAACAGCCCGGAATGAAACCGCTCTGGGGACTGGTGGAAGAAAATGCCACGATTCACGCCGAAGAGAAACCGGACTCTCCTTTTCAGCCGAACGCCTGGTCTGAATTGCTGCCGCCCAAAGTACGCGCCGAAATTGAAACGCTTTGGAGTACGGTTATGTTGACAAGATGGCCGGAAAGACTGGTCACGGAACCCTTCCCGCATTACCTGATGGCGCAAACCTTCGGCTCCGCGCTGCACTTCTGGCATGGCTGTGGGCTGACCGCCTGGTTTCTTTGCGAAGGCCCTTACTCAAGAACTGATATGGCCGGACTAGCGCATTACCATCGTCATCATCTGGTGGCACTGAAGGAGGCCGGAACGCCGGTAGACGAATCACTATTTGCCGAACTCATCGCCATTGAAAAACATCTTGGCGCACCGGAAACGATCAGAGAAAAATCTTCGTCAACGGATGTCGGATACGGCATCGCCCTGACGATCAGTG
>CAZXHW010001146.1:0-2189 GCA_964639915.1 uncultured Heliomicrobium sp. | reverse complement strand
AAACGGCCACGCAACTCTTGCAACTCGCCCAACTGCAGCGGATCGAAGCGCCGCCGACCATTGCGCAGTTGCGCGCCAGTTTCGGACAGGGCGTTCAGGCAGCGCTGAACGGTCTTCGCCTGCCGCCGCCAGCGCGAGTCATTGATTACCAAGTCGTGACTTCATCAGCCGGGACAATGGGGGTAGATATCTATTACCTGGGTGACCACGAGATAACGGCGGATGCGCAGGCGCTGATTGCCGAAGATGTGCGAATTCGATTGAATGACCCGGCGGCGCTGATCAAATGCATCCGCATTCTCGACTCCTTCGATACGGAATCCATCCCGCGCAATCAGACGGCACTGACTGCCGCGCTGACCGGGAGCATTGACCGCGCCGGAGAGATTTTGCAGCAGCATCCGCAGTTGCAGATCGAGGTTGCCTCATATCAGGAAGAGCGCGAGCGTGCAGGCGTGGCCGAAGCGCGGGCGCAGGCAGTCAGCGATTATCTGGCCACGAAATGGCAGATCGCCCGCGGGCGTATTCACGTGACCAATGGCAAAGGCTCAAAGCGCACCATCAGTCTGAAAATCAAAACGGTGGCATAAGTGGTACCGAAGCAATGAGACCGTCCCGATGAACGCGGAGGATTGAATGGAGACAATTAAGTACTGGCTGGTTCAGACCAAAGGTTTTCTCGACTTTCCGATTCTGAAGATTGGCGAGACGCCGATCACAATCTGGTCATTCATATCTTTTATCATTCTGCTCCTGCTGCTGTTTTACACGGCGGGAAAAATCAGGCGCCTGCTGGTTAACCGTGTGCTGACCCGAAGCCAGCTTGACAAGGGCGCGCGCGAGGCAATCGGCACGATCACCCGGTACGTCGTGCTGTTTGTCGGCTTCCTGATGATCATGCAGACAGTCGGCATCAACCTGACAACGCTCAATGTGCTGGCTGGCGCGGTTGGCATCGGCGTCGGTTTCGGGTTGCAAAACATCGTCAACAATTTCATCAGTGGCCTGATCATTTTGTTCGAACGTCCGATCAAGAACGGCGACCGCATCGAAGTCGGCAATGTGGACGGCGATGTGATCGAAATCGGCGCGCGCAGCACCACGGTGCTGACCAATGACAAAATCTCGATCATCGTGCCCAACTCGAAATTCATCACCGACAACGTCACCAATTGGAGCCATACCGACCCCAGAGTGCGCTTCCATATGAAGGTGGGCGTGGCCTATGGCAGCGATGTGCGGCAAGTAGAAAAGCTGCTGCTTGAGGTCGCCCGCGCCAACCCCAACGTTCTTAGTGACCCGCCGCCAAAAGTCTGGTTTCGCAGTTTCGGCGACAGCGGCCTCGACTTTGAATTGCTGGCCTGGAATACCAATCTCGTCCATAGTAAAGGGCAGTTCATCAGCGATCTGAACTTCGCCATTTATGAGAAGTTCAATGAGCACGGTATTGAAATCCCCTTCCCGCAGCGCGACCTGCATATCCGCAGCATCAACGGCGGAAGAATCGAAATCAAACCGCCTGCTCCCGAAGACTAGACAAAAGTGAGCGGCGGCGAAGTAATCATGCCGCCAAAGAATTCCCGTCCACTAGCTATCGAAAACAAATGGCAAAATACCTGACCCCCGAAAACATCAAGGCTGCGTTGACGCTATTGATTCTGATCGCAGCCATCTACAGCTTCGTCCGCGAAACGGTCCCGCCGGATGTCACAGCGCTGCTGGCGATTCTGGCTTTGCTGCTGACCGGCGTCCTCACACCGACAGAGGCCTTCTCCGGCTTCAGCCATCCCGCGACAGTGTCGGTCGCCGCCGTGCTGGTGCTGTCGGCGGGAATTGAGCAAACCGGCGTTTTGACGTTGGTGGCGAGACGCATTTTCGCGCCACTTGGAAAATCGGAATGGCTGCTGACCGGCGTGATTATGGTTTTGATCGGCGGCATGTCCGCTTTCATCAACAACACGGCTGCGGTGGCGATCTTCATTCCCGTGGTGATGGAAGTTTGCCGACGCACTGGAGCGAGTCCAGGACGAGTGCTGATGCCAATGGCGCACGCAGCGACGATGGCCGGCATGTGTACGCTGATCGGGACTTCGACCAATCTGGTGGCGCACGAATTCGCCCTGAAGCAGGGCTTGCAGGGCTTTTCAATGTTCGAACTCGGCAAGGTCGGCCTGCCGATGGTGGCAGTG
>CAZXHW010001145.1:0-2189 GCA_964639915.1 uncultured Heliomicrobium sp. | reverse complement strand
GCCGGATTGATTGCCTATGAACGCTTCCTGTTCCGGCGTGGCGGCGCGCGCCAGCAATAAAGTCGTCTCGCTCGATCCCGGTGGAGCAACCACCACCCAGCGTTTGTCTTGCGCCGGTTGGTAGGTGTCTTCGACCAGCGTGAAATGAAGCTTTTGCGTGTAAAACGCAATCGCTTCATCGTAATCGCGAACGACCAAGGCAATGTGAAGAAGGGATTGTTTCATTTTGATGATTTATTTGGTTTTCGCCGAAGTGAGTCCATGTCCGCCGACAGGCTCAGTCGTGGTGCTGTTGCTGAATCCCGCGATCAATGGCCTGCCACGAGTAATGGCTTGTTTGACTGGCGGCAGAGATAGCGACGCTTTATGACTTTCCTGACTGTCCCAAACTTCGGTGATCCAGATGGCGTTGGCATCGGCAGGGTCTTTGGCGACCACATAGCTCAAACAGCCGGGCATCCCGGCCACGCCTTCCAGCAGGATCGAAATCAGTTCGTCGCGTTTGCCCGCCACGGCTGTCATTTTTCCAATCAATCCGTACATCTTTTTTCCTTCTGATGCGTGGGCGGGCAGCGCCGCCACTGCGGTCGTCGCTCCAGCCATCACAATAAATTCGCGTCTTTCGATGTTCATATTTACCTGTATGCACTAAAGGTTATCTGGTCTTGGCGCTTCCGCTCCGTAAGAGCGAGATGTTTATAGCTATAGACGTCAAGAAAATGAAATGTAGCGCAGGTTTTCCAACCTGCGCGGACAGTGGCGAGAATTCTTTGGTTTCAACGAAGATCTTCTCAAACGAAGCATGCGCAGGTTGGAAAACCTGCGCTACATTTGCCGCTCCTATCGAGCTTCGAGTTTCTGAGTGACCTCGGACTATAAACATTCAGCGCTTCTGGCGCTAAAGCCTGATCAATCTTTCAGCCGCCAGCAGTTTGTGGCGGGCTGATCTGCACAAACCGAATCCGTTCCGGATACTGCGCGGCCAGTCGTTGCGGTTCACCGCCGCGCGTGTAACGGAAATCGCAGTGCGAAGCGCCAACGGCCAGCGACCCGGTTCGCCGCAATCCTTGATTGCCCTTGTCGCTCATCACATCGTCTACCGCGCAAAAGTAAGGAACCAAATCCATCGCGTCATACTTCGCCGCAGCGTGACAGATTGCGCAGGATTTGACGTTGTAACCCCATTCGAAATCCGCACCTTCTCCGCTAACGAATTCAACGACATCTTCGCCTGGTGCGGCGCTGGTTTGCGAAGCCTCCGCAATCAAAGGGAATTGCTTCAGCCGCTCCCTCAACATTTCATCAGTCTCCTGGGGCACTCGGATTGGCGCGCGGGTCAGGCCGGTCAACATCGCGCTGCCAAACGCATGCACATCCACGCCGCGTTGTTTCAGCGCCAGATACAGTGACAAATTGACGCTGCAAATAAACAGCGCCGACGCCAGCGGATGCTGCGGCTTGTCTATGTACGCCATGACCGGAAGCATTTCGTCGAAGATTGCCGAAGCTTCCGCGATGACAGCATCCACGTCACTGACAAACCTTCCCGCCAGACGCGTCAATCGTACGTTGGCCTGGTTAAAAAAGGTGGTTTTTACGAATTGCTGATTTTCTAGCCTGTTCATCTGTATGCATTTCTTTCAAGGTAATCGCTAGTTGCAGGGCGCGCCAGCCAAGGGGCTCTCATTCCCAACTGCGAGGAGCGCTATGATTGGCTCCGTCCAACCATACATTGCCTCATTTTCATTCAACACACGGACTGCGAAATCCGCGCCATCAATCTGTTCAAGTGGTTGTAAATATTTGTCCAAGAATTGATTCATTTCAGGAACAAGAACTGCCTGATCCTGCCAAGTGTCATACCAGTCCGATTCACCGTCAGCATCAATAAATGACGGAGGAGTCTGGAGCCAAGTATCGGCGATTCCATCAAAACCGTTAATATGGTTACGCGCCAATTGAAAATGGTGTGTGTCTCTAACTGAGCTTGCGATGTAAAGCATCCACAACGCATTGAATACCGATGCAGGGGATGGTCGTAGCTGCTCCAATAAGGTGCGTAATTGATCGAGCAAATAAACTACGGCGTCCTGATCATCGTGCACAAGAGCTGCGAGCAGCGCTAAAAATGGAGGAGCAATTCCAACTACAAACTGGTCATAATCATAGGAAAGGCCAAAATGAGGCCC
>CAZXHW010001144.1:0-2193 GCA_964639915.1 uncultured Heliomicrobium sp. | reverse complement strand
CCAAGACAAGGCAGTTTTTCGTGTCTACATGAAGTTGCGCCCATCCAGTAATTCGCCGCAGGCTGACAAGGAGCCGTTCTTTTTCTGCGGCTGAAAATTGATAGTGGCTCTGTTGATTGAAATAAATGCCAGGCGCGGCGGTGGTAGCATAAACACTTTCAGCTATCGCTTCGCGCGGCAAAAGGCAGATCACTGCGAGACTGAAGCCAGCGAAAATAAAGAATGTCGGTGCAAATCGTAAGAAGTCCATAAGTAAGTTTCTCCCCATCACCAGCAGCATAGCGGCCTCAACTCAAATCGCGTTCAACCTCGGCTCAAATCTTCCTCAAGCCATAAAACCGCTACGCTCCTGCTTATGCACGAATCAGGAGCAAGCGGGGTGCCGACTGTTTTGTGGAGTACTAACAATGCTCGCCGCAGTTCCATAAAGCCGTAGGAAAAGGCCCATTCACGGAACAAGTGGCCCCTTCAAACAGATAGCTTCGACACCACGTATTTGTGGCGTGAGCCACCACGATGAGGTGGCGAGTAGTTTGGACTGGCACCAAATTGTCGGTAAGGAAAACTGGAGACGCTCGCTAACCTACCTGACATAAATGTTGCCAGAAATACCAAAACCTACAGTTTCGTCTTTTACGTCCCAAAGTACTCAGAAGGCTAAGTGGCACAGGCACTGGGCTTTTTCCAGCAACTTCCCCACAGGCAGCCCTGGTACAAGCTTTGCTTAGAACTTTGCTTAGAAAAGGTACCGTGGAGACAGAAATGAAAGTAGAAGTTGTGCGTTTTTCTGGATCAATAATGGACGGTGAAACAGCCAAACTCAAAACCTTACAGGAAATTCATCGCCTCTTGGACTTGGTTTCGCCTTTGGAAGAGGCCGTTGCGCGCGTGTTCACGCTCCTGGCAGAGCGTCACAAGTATCAGCAATGCATGCTGTCGCTGCTCAATGAACGAACCAGGGAAATCCGTGTGGCGGTAGCCGTCGGAGTCAGCGAGCGCACGCGCGCCTTAGGCCGGTATCAGATCGGCGAAGGAATTACGGGGCGGGTCGTTTTATCAGGTCGCCCGGTAATCGTGCCGAGCATTCATGACGAACCGCTGTATCTCAACAGACTTGGGCTGGGCCTGACCGACTTGGAATCGCGCAGCTTTATTTGCGTGCCTGTTCAGGCGCAAGGCCAAACCATTGGTGCGCTATGCGCCTTCCTTCGCGCGCAAGATAGCGCGGCGTTAGAAAGCCATTTCCTGAGCGTGGTGGCAGGTTGCATCGGGCAAGCCATGCAAGCCCATCGCACCCTGCATCCCCTTCACAATGATGAAGAAGCCAGCGAACAACCAGCGGCCTATCAACTGCCACACAAAGCTGACCTGGGATCACTGATCGGCACCAGTAATTCCTTGATGGCGGCGCTGGAACAGGCGCTGCAAGTTGCCCCAACTAAAACCACCGTACTGTTGCGCGGTGAATCGGGTACGGGAAAGGAGTTGATTGCGGAACTGATTCATCGCAACTCGCCGCGCGCCAATCAACCCTTTGTCAAAGTAAATTGTGCAGCATTACCCGAAGGGCTGATTGAAACCGAATTATTTGGTCACGAACGCGGAGCCTTTACCGGTGCTGTCGTGCAACGTAAAGGCCGCTTCGAAATTGCCGACGGCGGCACGATATTTCTGGATGAAGTCGGCGAACTCAGCTTGGCGACCCAGGTAAAATTGCTGCGCGTCTTGCAGGAACGCGAGTTTGAGCGTGTGGGCGGTTCGCAGCCTCAGCAAACCGATGTGCGCCTCATCACCGCTACAAATAAAAACCTGGAAAAAGCCATTGCGGAAAAAACTTTCCGCGAAGATTTGTACTATCGGCTGAATGTCTTCACCGTATTTTTGCCCCCCTTACGCGAGCGCAAGCCGGACATTTTGCTCTTGGCTGATCACTTCATCGAGAAATATGCCAAGGAGCACAGCAAACCAGTGCGCCGCATCTCGACTCCGGCGATTGATATGCTGATGAGCTATCACTGGCCGGGCAATGTCCGGGAGTTGGAAAACTGCATTGAGCGCGCAGTCGTGGTTTGTAACGATGCCGTCATTCACAGCCATCATTTGCCCCCATCCTTACAAACTGCCGAAGTCACCGACACGATGCCGCAACAATCACTCACCGCCGCTGTCGAGACATTGGAACGAGAAATGATT
>CAZXHW010001143.1:594-2195 GCA_964639915.1 uncultured Heliomicrobium sp. | reverse complement strand
AGTCCGCCGAGCGATAACGGCACCCTCAGCACCATCACCGCGACCGCTGCCAGCTTTAGCGGTACGCTCAGCGTGAACAGCACCACAGGCGTGCTGACGGTGAGCAATGCCGGGCCAGCAGGCACGTATGAATTGACGATTACCGCCACTGACAATTGCGGCGCGCAGAGCACGAAACAAGTGCAACTCAAAGTTGTCGCACCGCTCGCTATCACTTCGCTCGATCCCCACACCAAACAGGCGCAGACCGGAGACTTTACATTGACGGTGAATGGCAGCGGCTTTTCCACGAACTCCAAAGTGCGTTGGAACGGCAATGAGCGTGCCACGACATTTGTTTCGGCGGCAAAATTGACGGCTACGATTCCTGCCGCGGACATCAACTTGAACGCCGCAGGCACTGCGAATGTCACAGTGGTTGATCCGGCGGCGGGTGGGATTACGTCGAATGCTGCGACGTTCACGATCACCGCGCCAAATCCTGTGCCCGTGATTGCGAGCTTGAATCCGACTTCGGCTATCGCAGGCGATGCAGGGTTTACGCTGACCGTGAATGGCAGCAATTTTCTGAGCAACTCGGTCGT
Organism: uncultured Heliomicrobium sp.; assembly: GCA_964639915.1. GTDB lineage: Bacteria > Acidobacteriota > Blastocatellia > RBC074 > RBC074 > RBC074. The sequence continues at coordinate 1,611 of CAZXHW010001143.1, read as the reverse complement.
GAAATACAACGGCACAGACCGCACGACGACGTTTGTTTCGGCTACGCAATTAACCATCAACGTGACGGCGGCTGATGTAGCGAATCCGTCAACGGCAGCGATCACGGTTGTGAATCCTGCGCCGGGTGGTGGCACCTCGAACACGGCGAATCTGCCAATCAACAATCCTGCGCCCGGTGCAATTACGTTGAATCCAACTTCAGTCATTGCTGGGGCCGCTGCGACAACGCTAACGGTCAATGGCACAGGCTTTCGGCCTGATTCCGTCATTCGTGTGAACAATGCAGACCGCGCAACCACAGTTGTGTCGGCAACACAGTTGACAACCTTGCTATCCGCCGCCGAGTTGGCTGCCGCTGGCACATTGCAAATCAACGTCAACACGCCTCCGCCCGGTGGCGGGCTGTCTCCGGCGGCGACGTTCACGATCAATAATCCCGCGCCCGTGCTCACAAGCTTGAATCCTGCTTCTGCGCTTGCGGGCGATGCCGGATTCACGTTGACGCTCCATGGCAGCGGCTTTGTCAGCACGTCGCAAGTACAAGTCAACAGCGTCAATCGCGCGACGACGTTTGTTTCGGCAACACAGTTAACCGTGGCGATTTCTGTTGCGGATATTGCTAACACAGGCACGCTGAAATTCACCGTTAGCAACCCCGCGCCCGGCGGCGGCACCTCGAACGAAGCGAGTTTGCCGATCAGCAATCCTGTGCCTGTGTTGGCCTCACTCGATAAAACTTCAGTTACGGTTGGCAGCGCCGCGACAGCGTTGACCTTGACCGGTAGCCAGTTCCGCCCGAATTCAATTGTGCGCGTCAATGGCGGGGATCGCGCCACAACGTTCACTTCGGCGACGCAGCTTGGCATCACGCTGACGGCAGCAGATTTGGCAACCGCCGGAACCATGAAGCTATCGGTGTTCACGCCACAGCCGGGCGGGGGCACTTCTGCGGAATTGACTTTCACCGTGAATAATCCGGTGCCGACGTTGACGAGTTTGAGCCCGGCCACGGTGTT
>CAZXHW010001143.1:0-584 GCA_964639915.1 uncultured Heliomicrobium sp. | reverse complement strand
CAATGGCACCGGCTTCGTCGCAGGCTCAGTGGTGCGATTCAATGGCGCTGATCGTGCGACAACGGTCGTGAACAGTTCGCAAGCAACGATACAAGTGATGGCTGCCGACATCAGTAATGCAGGCAGCGCGAAACTCACGCTTTTCAATCCTGCGCCGCAAGGTGGTCTGTCGAACGAACTCACCTTGGCCATCAACAACCCGGCTCCGAGTCAGCCCACGCTCAGTCAAGCTACGCTCAATGCAGGCGTCGGCGCGACGATGCTGACGTTGACGGGCAGCGGCTATCGCCCCGCTTCTGTTGCGCGCGTGAATGGCGAAGACCGTGTGACGACGTTTGTTTCGGCAACGGAATTGAAAGTAAATTTGTTGGCCTCCGACACTGTGTCGGGCAAAGTGCTGCAACTGACCGTATTCACACCTGCGCCCGGCGGCGGCACTTCGCCCGAAGCCACGCTGACCGTGAATAATCCGGTGCCGACGATCACCACGCTCAGCCCGAACTCGGCTTTCAACGGCGATCCCGCGTTTACGTTGACGATCACCGGCACGAACTTTGTGCCGACTTCGATAGTGAAGTGGAAGG
>CAZXHW010001142.1:0-2202 GCA_964639915.1 uncultured Heliomicrobium sp. | reverse complement strand
GTTGCGGCAGGCAGGAATCCGGTGCTGCTGATCGAATAACGATCCATTCATCGCCAAGCAGTCTCTCAACAGGCTTGGCAGGTAACACAAAATTCCCGATGAAGATGCCTCCTGGTTGTAAAAGAATAGTATCTCCCGGCTTGGCAGCTTGGATTGCTTCTTCGAGCTTAGCGCCGTTGGCAACGTTGAAAATCCGCCCTCGTGTTTTGACATAGGTCGAATCAAGAAAAACACGCGGTAATTCAGGCAGAGTTGCTACTTGCAAGCTACTGTCTGGCGAATGAAGGCCAACATGGAGGAAGCTGCTTGCTCCTCCAAAGGTGACGCCAACCAAAATGAATAACCGAATTAACTGCAACAACACAGCTTCCTTTCCCTTTATGAAATCAGATTATCCGAGCAAGAAAACAATGGAAATCAAACATTTATTGAGTGCGAGAATTCTCTAGGGGGAGGATCCGTACTCCAGCGGTTGCTTTTGCCAGTGACACTAGATCACATCCAAGGTCCTTGCCGTCCATTCCGCCAGCTTTATAGGATTTTAGCAACGACATTTGAAAAACATTGCCGCTTCGATCAATGACGCCAATATCAGCTAGCGATTTCGGGAATAGATTTCCTGATGGATAAATATTGGCTGCACCGCCCGCCAGCACATTACGCGTAAAGACCGCGCCAGGCATATAACTATTGAGCGTGCCGTTGCCAGGAGCGGCTCCGTCGCCTTTCACGCCATATTCATTATGCGGGCTAAGGTTGTTGGTAAAAACGAAGCCCTGGCTTGGCGCTCCATACACGGTTATCACACTGCCGGTGTGAAAAACGCTATTGTGGTCAACCACCACATCGGGCGCGTCACTAATTTGCAGAAAACGCCCGTGCGTTCTGCCCCAACGGGCACCGTCAACATCATCCCACAAATTATTGGCAATCAGAACCCGCTTCATTTGTTCACACTGATGGCTCGTATCACGGCCAAGCAGGTTAACCCCGCCACCACTGTGTCGAATGATATTGTTAATGAAGGTCACATCCCGTGTGACTGACCATGGAGCAGAACCATCCTGATTGACGCTTTTGAACACCATTGCAAAACCGTCCTGTGCATCTGCCCAGTTGTTTTCAAAAATGTTTCCCTCAATCAAAACGCGCTGCGCGTTCTTCAACTCGAAAAGATTTTTGACCGTCCAATGAATGCCCGCATATTCCGGCTCACCGGTTTTCCACCGTAGAGGCTTGTAAACATAATTGTTCCGAAACTCTACGTCGGACGGGACAAGGTCTTTGATTTTCGCGTCGGCTCCGCCCAGCATAAAATTCTCGCCCGAAGCTTCCAGGTAGTTATTGACGATCTTGAAGGGTCCTGGACCGTTCCAACCGCAGATTGCCTGGGTATCCAAACCCACCCCGTGACATTCTGAGATATAGGAATCAACAATCGCCGTGCTGGCACTGTTAAGCGCTATTCCGCGGGATACATCGCCTTTCTCATTTCCGTGTATGTAGCAGCGATCTATGATCAAATTCGCAGGCATAACAGCCAGCGAACTCTGCGCCTCAGTACTGTCACCCAATTTAACAATGCCGTAATTTGTCTTCACTCCGGATTGAACACTCACTTCCAGTCCAATCAACCGGTAATTGCGAGCCCCTGGCGAGGTCGCAATGGCAGCATCGGAATTCGCTGTCACGATTTTGGGAAGTAAGTTGGACTTCTGCGGTGTTATGCGCGTACCGGCGGGTGGCAAATCAACATCCGGTGTTGAGGTACGGATCACAATCCAGCCCGCGCCTTTCTTGGCGGGCAATGTGAAGTTACCGGTAAATGTCCCTCCAGCCTTCAACGTAATGACATCGCCAGGGAGAGCGCGGTTGAGCGCAGCTTGAAAATCTCCCCCGGAATTGACGGCAATTACACGTCCGGTTGACGGCAAATACTCACTGTTGAGTTTAACGCGTGGCAATTCCGGAGTCGCCGTAACGACAACTGCATTTGCATTTGGAATAGAAGCCGGTTCAGCGGTCAACCAGCTTGTTTGGGATAACAGCAACACCAACAACACACATTTAACTGTCAGCCTTATCATCAGCATTTGACCTCGAACACACTAATTCCGAGGAATCAGCCTGGAACGGACGATTGCAGTTGTGAACTCTCTGGTTAGCCTATTTGCGACAAACCTCAGATTTCGTATCGGAACT
>CAZXHW010001141.1:1441-2207 GCA_964639915.1 uncultured Heliomicrobium sp. | reverse complement strand
GGACCTGGCCGGACGCTTGCTCGCACTTTATCAAAAACATCGCACGGACGACTGGCGCTGGTTTGAAGGCAAGCTCACGTACTGCAACGCCGTGTTGCCGCATGCGTTGTTGCTGTGCGGGCAATCCATGCCGAATGAAGAGATGACCGCCGCCGGGTTGGAATCTCTTGGCTGGCTGAGTGAATTGCAGCTTGCCAGCAACGGGCATTTTGTCCCCATCGGCTCGAACGGATTTTATACACGCAAAGGCAAACGGGCGCGCTTCGATCAACAACCGGTCGAAGCACAAGTCACGGTCGCGGCCTGTCTGGAAGCCTATCGGAGCACGGGCGACAAACGTTGGCGCAAAGAGGCTCGACGCGCGTTTGAGTGGTTCATCGGACGCAACGATCTCAACTTGCCGTTGTACGATCCGACGACGGGCGGCTGTCGTGATGGCTTGCATCCTGATCGCCTGAACGAAAATCAGGGCGCAGAATCCACGCTCGCCTTTCTGCAATCTTTGTTGGAACTCCGCCTGGCGGAAAACACGGTGCTGGCGAAAGAGGCAACTGCCAAATGACCCTCCTCTCACACGAACTATTTCGACGTCATAAACTCAATCCAATTTTGACCGCTGCCGATTGGCCGTATCAAATCAACAGCGTCTTCAACGCGGGCGCGACGTTGTTGCCCGATGGCACAACGCTGCTGCTGTGCCGCGTGGAAGATCGGCGCGGGCATTCGCATTTGTCGGTCGCCCGTTCAGTGAACGGCTTTGATGATT
>CAZXHW010001141.1:0-1431 GCA_964639915.1 uncultured Heliomicrobium sp. | reverse complement strand
TGATGATTGGCAGATTGATCCGCAGCCGACGATGCTGCCTGACCCGGACAACTATCCTGAAGAACTGTGGGGCATTGAAGACCCGCGCGTCACCTTTATTCCGGAATTGAGCAAGTACGCCATCGTCTACACGGCTTTTGCGCGCGATGGCCCCGGCGTGGCGCTCGCTTTCACTGAAGACTTCCGCACTTATGAGCGCTACGGCGTGATTATGCCGCCGGAAAACAAAGACGCTGCGTTGTTGCCGCATCGCATCGGCGGCAATTGGGCGCTCATCAATCGTCCGGTCACGGCTCCGCGCGCGCACATGTGGATCAGCTATTCGCCCGACCTGCGGCATTGGGGCAGTCACAAATTGATGATGGAAGCGCGGCGCGGTTCGTGGTGGGACGCCAATAAAATCGGCCTCTCGCCGCCGCCCATCGAAACGCCGCACGGCTGGCTGGTGATTTACCACGGCGTAAAACACACGGCAGCCGGCTGCATTTATCGGCTTGGCCTTGCGCTCTTTGATCTGCACGCACCGGAGCGTTGTTTGCAGCGCGGCGCAGAATGGGTTTTCGCGCCCGAAGAACCGTACGAACAGCACGGCGATGTGGGCAATGTGGTCTTTCCTTGCGGTTATACGATTGCGCCCGATGGCGACACGATTCATTTGTACTACGGCGCAGCCGACACCTGCATCGGACTGGCGACTGGCAGCCTCCGCAGCTTGCTGGAATGGTTGGCGCACAATTCGTAACGAGGAGTAAGGGGAGAGCCAATGAGGAATGTCCAATATTGGACATTCCCGCCTCCCCAACAAGCCTATACTTACCCCTAAGCCCAAATTTTTTAGTAAGCGGTGAGCTTTTATGCAACGTGCAGAAATTGATCGAGAACAAGAACAATTCAAACAACAAATCAAAGAATTGAAGACAGAAATTGCGAGTTTGGCGGAACGACGCGACGCACTGGAGCAAGAGCATCAGCAGTCTTCTCCGCTCATGCAAAAGTTGAGTCGTTACGTCGGGTTTGGGCCGGGTGGCAAATTGCAATGGATCCACTTCAAGCTGAAGTTCAAACAGGAACAATTGGCAGAATTGGTCATTCACCCGGAAGAAGGAATGAATGGAGTCGCCAAACTTCTGAGTTTAGCGACCCCGCCTTCTGTGACAGAAACCATCCAGGAAAAAATGGAACGCATGGTCAGAGAAAACCCGGCGGAGTTGGAACCGGATATCCGGCGCGTGTACCAACGGCTCTTACCCACAGAGCCTTAAGCGCTTTCCTTAGCGCGTGGGATGACTAGTGGGACTCTCAGACCATAGGTTTTGACTTGGGGGAGTAGAAGCCTGTGCTATTGCGCTGCCGGGTCTCACTCGTCATCCCATAAACGCAGCGGGCAGAGCATTGTACCTGCGAGGACGAACTTGAATAGCCACACACTGT
>CAZXHW010001140.1:0-2210 GCA_964639915.1 uncultured Heliomicrobium sp. | reverse complement strand
CCGGCAGAACGCCTTGAACAGCTTTCGCCCGCTGACCATGTTTTCGGCTGGGTCAACCAAAACGGCAACGGTGCGTATCGCGGCAACCTGCGCATCGGCCCGGTAAGTTGTGTTTCGGCTGACCCTGTTCAGCGCTTTGGCCGTGATGGTTTGCCGCTCGCCATTCTAGGGCAGCCCAAACCGCAACAGGCGCGCTTTTATGCGGCGCAATCAAAACAAGGCGAGGCGCAACAAAATGGGACATTCAAAGAGCAGGCTGGCTACCTGCTGAACAAAGGCCTACGCGGGCGCAAGGTGTATCCGCATCATGCCGGGTTGCCGGAAGGTTACTGGGACAATCCGCTCGAAGACCGTACCCAGCAAAGCGCCAACGGTTATTACCAGGAATACCGCCGCCCTCATAAACCTGTTCTCGATTATGGCCGGGCGAAGCTCAATCAAGACCGCACCGGCTTCAAGCTGGATGACGTAGAACAGCGCGACGACCAAAACCGCTCGATCAAAGGCTGGGTCAAGCCACAAATCAGTTTTGAGTTTGCCATTGACGTAACCAACCTCTCGGATGTGGAACTCGGCGCGTTGCTCTGGCTCCTGTCGCTACCCGAAGGTCATTTCCACCGGCTCGGCGGCGGCAAGCCGCTCGGTTTTGGCAGCGTCAAACTGGAACTGGAATGGGGCAAGACAGACTTGCGCCAGGGGCAGGATTGGCAGTCGTTTTATTCCTCGCTGGAAGAAACCGGCAGTTCAAACCAAGCCGTCGCGCAGGATTGTGTGAACAAGTTTGAAACGGCGGTCTCTGATGCTTACGGCAACTTTGACAAAGTCAGTTTTATCGCAGCTTTCAAACGCAACGCGCGCGGCTTTGCCGACGGTAAACCGCTGCATTACCCGCGCGCTTTGCAGGATGGTCAACTTCGCAACGGTACGATTCCGCCGCACCCTGAAGGAAAGGCGTTCGAGTGGTTTGTTGCCAACGAACGAACGGGCAAGCAGGGCGGGCCGAAGCTGGCTTTGCATGATCTTGAAGGGGATGAAGGTTTGCCGATTTTGGAGAGTCGCTAGCTATCGCTTTGCTTTTTGTAAGGGGAAATGACTATGACCGGAGACGTAAAGCCTCTCAAACTTTTTATTTCTTACTCACACGCTGACGAAGAGTTTATGAAAGAGTTATTGAAAGAACTCAAGCCATTGGAACGCGTAAAACTGATCGAAGTTTGGCATGATCGCATGCTTGAGCCGGGGGAAGAGTGGAAGAAATCAATTGATCAAAACCTAAATGATTCAGATGTGGTTCTACTGTTAGTCAGCAGGGATTTCATCAACTCATACTACTGCTATGAGAAAGAAATGGCGCGTGCTATGGAACGTCGTCAGGCAGGTGAGGCCACCGTGATTTCAATACTCTTACGCCCATGCAACTGGCAAGATACTCCACTCGGGGGCTTTCAGGCCATTCCCCGAGATGATAAGCCAATAGACTTCATTTATTGGCACAGCCAAGATGAAGCGTACCAGAATGTTGGGAAAGAGCTTCGTGGGGTAATAAAAAGACTCCGCCCTCAGATGGCTCGCAGTCATTAACCGGCGCTGAGACCGCGAGTCAAACGCTAGCGCAATTCATAGTAATTGGCGAAGACCCTTTTATTGCTTTAGAGGAAGACTCAATAGAAGATCGCCTGAAAAGTTTTGTACAGCGACCCGAACAACTAAACCAAATCATCAGCCATTTATATGACCAGGAGCGTAAAGAGCCTAAAGCAGGTAGAGTTGCGCTCTGCGGGACTGGCGGAATTGGCAAAACTTCGTTGGCATTGAAAGTCTGTCATGAGCCGGTAATTCAAAGTGCCTTTAATGGCGGCATTTTTTGGCTGACGCTTCATAAAAAGCCAGGGGATCTCACCAATCGTATAAAAGAAATAACTTCATACCTCAGTAACGAGAATCTCGAATTTCGTGATCTTGAAACGGCAATATCCAGACTAAGGCAGCTTCTTGCTACGCGCAGCGTTCTGATTGTCATAGATGACTTATGGAGTAATGCCGACTTACGTCCTTTTATGCAAGGCGGTGAACGTTGCGCGCGAATGATTACCACACGGAATCTGGACGAACTGACAGCCAGCTTTGAACCAGTAGATGTAGGCCCAATGAAGCAAAAAGAAGCGGTGGAATTGCTGACCGCAGGTTTTGAAAAACATCCCGATCTGCAT
>CAZXHW010001139.1:0-2214 GCA_964639915.1 uncultured Heliomicrobium sp. | reverse complement strand
CACCGAAGGAATTTTCAGTCTTCCCTGTTCAGCCAGATTCAGCAGTTCGTCGTCAGGAATGCTGCTCCACAAAAAGAACGACAGCCGCGAAGCCAACTCAAAATCATTCAGTCGGTAAACCGCGCCCGGCGCAGCCGCTTTCGGATCGCGTTCCACACGAAGCAGAAAGTCGGGCGACACCAACATGGCTTCCAGAGCGCTCTGGATTCCACTGTCGAAATCGCTCTGCTGCCGTTTCTGCTGATAAAAAGCCAGAAGCGGTTCTATATCTGTATTCGTCACCGGCCGACGAAAGGCTCTGCGGGCCAAATTGGAAAGAATCTTTTTGGCGCAAGCTGTCTCTTCGTTCGTAGTCCCGCCTTTAGGCGGAAGGTATGAACTGCCAAGTCCATTCCGGCTTAAGCCGGTACTAGGAACTGCATCCGGGCGGCAAATGAAGATTTTCGAGCGGCTTGGCGTTTCGCCTCGGCCTGAAGTGTTGAAAGGGCCGCTGACAATCAGGACTTCAATCGAAGTGGTTTCCGGAATCTCAAAGCGTTTAATCCGCGCTCCATCCAGTCGCAAATCCAAAGGAGCCATTTGCGGCGCGCCCATTCCCGGCCCTGGGCCACCGCGCCTTGGCCCCGGCACTGCGGGTTCCACTTTGGCGCTTTCTTTCGGAAAGGCTGCGCCAATGGTTCGTAAACCTGCTTTTACCGGCATTCGGACTTCGTAATATTTGGCTGGAATTCCAGCATCGCCGTTTGAAGGAGTCTTGATGCGAAACAGGTATTCGCCATCCAGCGGGAAGTAATAATTGACCGACAACCCGCCGCGAGAGAAAAACGGTAAGTCGTCGCTGACCCGTTCGCTTCGGCTATTACGTCGCGGAGCAAATCGCTCTTCAACAGGTTTGATTTGCGGATCGCCAACGGCCAATCTGCTGATGCGGCGCGCGGCAGACATATATTTTTCCAGCAGCGCGGGCGACAACGTCAGCACTTCGCCGATGTTGTCGAATCCGTAGCCGGAATCATCCACCGGAAGCCATTGTCCCGGTTGAATATCCACCGCCAACAAATCCCGAATCGCGTTGCTGTATTCGGCCCGGTTCAACCGGTGAACCGCTGGCCGTCCGGGATTCGGGTCAAGTTTGGCGGCTCGATCCAGCGAACTTTCCAGCCAGGTAACGAATGCGGCAGTTTCAGGAGCTTCAGGATGCGGCGCTTTGGCGGGCGGCATTTGACCGGTGCGGACTTTGCGCAGCACGCGTTCCCATATGTCTACGTTAGCTCCGACGCGGCTGAAATCCAGGCCTTCCAATACAACGTCAGCGGTTTTGGCTTTCTGGCTGTGACAACTGACGCAGTAATCGTTGACCAAAGTGCGATGCGCCGTCGTGTCCGGCGCTGTTGCGCGTTGCGCCAGCGCAGAAGAAACGACATAAAAGACTGCGCAGCTTACAGTTAACAGCACCAATCCCAGTTGCAACCGCTTTTTCTTCATCGTTGATAAACCCGCCGACATTTTTTGTAGAAGTCTGTATAGATCGAAAGACGCTGGACCCAAACTGAAGGTTACAATTTGGTTTGTCCAACTGACGCCATCTTACACATGGCTTTCCGCGCAATCAAAACGATGCACGATTATCTTTGAACTAAATCAATGGCGATGACTTCGTGAGCCAGAATGGACGGCACGGTCAATGCCAAATACCCGGCGGACTCTTCCGCGCGAACCGGATTACCGCTGACCAGCAATTGAACCTGTTTTGGCTTTTTGCCCTGTGGCAAACGAACGCGAACTTTTTGCTCACTGATTGGGATCAGTTCGCGGAACGGGCCTTTCATCATCATCGGATTGGTCAGGTTCACAAGATGAATGGCCATGGATTCTTTTTGCCGCCACACCGTTACATCCAGCACACCTTGGCCGATTACGCTGACTATCGGCTCTTCGTTCAGCGCCCATCGCACAGCATTGCCCAGCAATAAGCCGTGATCGGGCGACATTACTTCCCAAAACGTTCGATCAATGTCCCAGGGGAAATAGACCACGCGGCCTTTGCCCACTTCGCGCAAGTGGACTCCGGCAATGCCTGAATTTTTCTCGCGCGGGTAAACCATTTCCATCGGCAAATCGGGATAGGACGGAACCACGGTCAGTGGCGTCGAAGCTTTTTCCGTCGCTTCAACATCCACGCGCGAAACGCCATTGATGATGCGTCCGGCGTCT
>CAZXHW010001138.1:0-2215 GCA_964639915.1 uncultured Heliomicrobium sp. | reverse complement strand
GCCCTTAGCATTGAAAGCCGTTCGCGCGAGTGGTTCTCCACTTTTGATGTAATGAGGGCTATTTGTTTATGCCGGACGGATATTTCGTTCTGGAAGCAACAAGTAACTCAAAATAGACGTAAGTCACCCAATTCCAGGAGGAGAATTATGAGTTTTGCGAGAAGATTGCTAGGTCTGATGCTCGTGCTCCTGACTATCGGAGTGGTTGCCAAGGCTCAGACCCCGCGCTCAACAGATGATCCTCGCAACCTTGCCCCAACAGTCAGCGGCGGCACCGGACTTTTCACGGTTTACGATGCGCAGACTTTGCGCAAAGGCGAGTTCAATTTTGGTTTCTTTGCCAATCACTTTCATCGCGATCCGGGCGATGTCAGTTGGCAAGTTTATCCGGTGAATTTCCAGGTTGGTTTCAACGACCATTTGGAAATTTTTGCCCACTTCGAAGCCCAACGGGTCGTTTCCGTTGGCACACCTGCATTGCTCAGCGGATTTTATCTGCCTGATGTCAGAACAAAAACTTTGCCGGTCGGCCGTCTGGTCATTGTTCCTGGACAAAACACTGCTTCATTCACAATTGGTGATCCTTGCGGCAATGGTGGTTTTCCAGGTCCCTGCCGCGCACCAAATGTTGGTGGTTTAGGTGGCTTCGCTTCAGGTCCATTTGTCGCTCGTCCAAGCGGTAATGATACTGCTGTGTATGTTGGGTTGGGCGCTCCGGTCGGAGGCATCTTGCCTGCGCTGGCTCCAAACGTGAATCCCAGCTACCTGCCGAATGCTCCTTTCCTGGCTCGCTTTTCCGATCATCATACGGGTGATCTCTGGGTTGGCGGAAAGATTCGTTTCACAGGGCCGAAAAATCCATTCGGTTTCGCTTTGATTCCTCTCGTAAAAATTCCATTAACGCAGGAATTGTTTACGGGGTTGGAACGTGGGCGTGGCACGGGTAATTATGACTACGGAGTTATTGCCGCTTTTGATGGCCGTTTGCACAAGTACATCAATCTCAGCACGAACATCGGCTTCATCAAAAAAGGCGATCCACAAGCTGAAGATATGAATCTGGGTCCGCTCTGTGTTGGATGCAGCGTGATTCAAGGCTATGGCAGCAGCAATCGTTCGCTGGATATTCCCAACGAACTTCGCTCCGGTGTTGCCGTTGACTTCCCGCTGAGCCAGTACCTGCAACTGATTACCGAAATTAGTTCAACTCACTATGTCGGCTCACGGACTCCAAGTCTTCTGACCAACAGTCCAGTTGATTTTGTTGCTGGCGTGCGTGTTTTCCCGGCACGCTGGCTATCAATCAGCGCAGCATATCAGCGTCATTTGAATTGGTTCTCCGAAATTGACAACCGTAGCCCGAACGGGTTTATTGCGGGGCTGTCTATCGGGCACGTCAACAAACGTGAAGAACCCCTGCTGCCCAATCAGCCGCCGACAGTTGCTTTAGCATTGGGTAATGTTGCTAAGGGGTCAAACGATCTGTTGCGTGAATCTGCAAACACTGTTTGCGCGGGTGACAAAGTTGACCTGCGTGCAACGGCTTCCGATCCAGACGGCGACGCTTTGGTTTACGCTTGGAGCGCAACCGGTGGCCGTGTGGTGGGAGACGGTGCAAGCACAGTGTTTGATACAACTGGACTCGCCCCTGGCGATTACACCATTACGGTTCAGGTTGACGATGGTTGCGGATGCATTGCTTTCGATTCGAAGACGATTCGCGTCACTGCGTGCCCGCCGCTCACGGTTTGCTTTGGTCCAAACCTGGATCTGAACGTCAGTTCATCTTCGGTTGATGCTGGTGAGAAGGTTACCTTCACGACCAGTGGTGTCACCGGTGGACGCAACTACGGCAACGTCACGTACAACTGGACAGCTTCGGCTGGCAGCATCAGCGGTACCGGCCTGAGCGCAACGCTGGATACAACTGGGGTTCCGGGCGGAACAGCAATCGAAGTTACCGTCAGGGCTACTTCGGATGCTGGCAACTGCTCGGCAAGTGGTTCGGCGCGCACCTGCATTAAGGTTCCGCCAGCGCCACAGCCGCCACCAGCGCCACCGACACCTTCAGTTATTGACAATTGCGTGACGTTCAAGAAGAACGCAACGCGTGTTGACAATGCCTGTAAGGATATTCTGTCAAGCAAGGTGATCCCGGCTCTCCAAGCCGACGCGAATGCTAAGGTCGTTATTGACGGCTACCGCGGCGAGAAAG
>CAZXHW010001137.1:0-2227 GCA_964639915.1 uncultured Heliomicrobium sp. | reverse complement strand
TACAGTCTGGATGGAAATCATATCGTCTCTGCATCCGTTGACCGCACGCTCAGAGTCTGGGATGCCATCACCGGAGAAGCCTTAACTACGTTTTATGCCGATGGACCGCTTTTCGCGTGTGCTATGCACGGAGAGTTGATCACTGCGGGCGGCGCGCGCGGCGTCTATTTCTTGCGATTGGTGCAATAAGATGCAAATCAACAATTGTCTAATCATCGTCAAACAAACCGCGCTGGCGCAAGGTGGGCGGGCCGCCAGCTTCGCCCGTAGCGGCGATGCGACGGCGAAACGAATTCTGCACGCCGATGCTGAACATCAGCGAACGATTGATGCTGTGCGGCAGACGCTGAGCAAACGGAAGATTGCGTTTGGTGAAGCTTCACTGATGAATCTGGACGCGCGCGTCAAAGGGCAACTGGCGATCAGCGATCTGGTCATCAGCATCGGAGGCGATGGCACGGCGCTCGGCGCTTCGCATTACATTCGCGGAGGCGTAATGATTGGCGTCAATTCCGCGCCCGGCGACAGCGTAGGCCATTTCTGCTCGGTCAATCGAAAGAACTTCGAGCAGCGGCTTGACGCAATTTTGTCCGGCAAATGGAAGCCGAAGGAATTGGCTCGGCTGCAAATTGCGCTGGATGAAAAGCCATTGCCGGAACTGGCGTTGAACGACGTGTTGATCGCGCACGATTGTCCGGCTTCGACGACGCGATATCTGATCAAAGTCGGTCGCCGCGAAGAGGAACATCGCAGCTCCGGCATCTGGATCTCTACCGCCGCTGGTTCGACGGCTGGAATTGGCTCCGCAGGCGGAAAGAAAATGCCGCTCGGTTCCAAACGGATTCAATATCTGGTTCGGGAGCTGTACCGCGAACCGAAACGAAGCTACGCGCTAACGCGCGGATTCATCGAAGCAGGCGACAACATCACCATCGCTTCGAAAATGGCCGCAGGCGAGATGTACATTGACGGCGCAAAGACTCGGTATGAGTTTCCATTCGGCACGCGGGCACGAATTTCTGCGGCTGAATATGGCTTGAAGATTTTTCTCGGATAGTTGTTTGACTCTTCGCCGCGTAGTGGCGGGTGAATTTAGCCGTGGATTTTCAATCCACGGTAGGGTGCGATGTGTCCTCCACGTCGCGTCAGCGACGTCTGAATTCAAATGTCGCTGACGCGACGTGGAAATTCTTTTTCCCGCTACCCGGCATTGGAAACGTCGGGCTAAATTCACCCGCCACTACGCGGGGAAGAACAAGGTGAGTAAGGACTTTTGATCACAAACTTTGGAGGAACACATGAAAAATAAACGCTCTCTATCTATTGGTTTGGTAGCTGGCCTGGCGCTGGGCTTGCTGGCTGGATTCGCAATCAAATCCGCTGTCAGCTATGGCCAGAAATCGTCCAAACGCATCATCAATTTGCCGACGCGGAACCCTGCGCTTCCGTTCAGCGATGGTGTGATGGTCGGCAATACGTTGTATCTGGCTGGACGGTTGGGTACCGATCCGAAAACCGGCCAGATTCCGGCGGATGTAGATCAGGAAATCAAACTTTTGCTGGACGGATTCAAAGACGTGCTGACCGCAGCCGGAATGACGACAGATGATCTGGTCACGGTAACGCTGTATTGCCCGGATTTGACGCTGTACGACAAATTCAACGCTGGATATAAAACCTACTTCAAGAAGGACTTCCCTGCCCGCGCCTTCATCGGTTCTGGACCGCTGCTGCGCGGTGCGCATTTCGAAATCCAAGGCATCGCTGCAAAATAACTTCATAATTCCACTCGACAACCGCGAGCAATAGCGGTAAAAAACCACCGCTAAATCCATCGCTCTTTTAATCGTCCTTGCTTCAAGGGCGATTTTTCTTGCCCAAATGAGGGTAGCCAGCCGCATATCCAATTTCTGTCTGACATTTTTTCCCCTTCTTGAGGGGAAATGGCCTCGAATTACGGTTGAACATTTGGGACAAAAAATCTTTTTATTCCAGGCTCTAATAAATACAAGTACGGTTTGATCAGAACTTGCCGCTGGCTTCGTTCCGTGGGGGCAAGCACGTATCAACTGGTATTCCTGACATCACTGCCCAGCATCAGTGAGTGTTCATCCATGCAACTTGTTTGGCAGATGTATGCCAATTCTGTCCAAACGCAGAACTCGAGGTAACTATGAAACGACTATCCATCCTGATTGTGGCGCTGGCTTTGGGAGCGTTATTGATT
>CAZXHW010001136.1:0-2232 GCA_964639915.1 uncultured Heliomicrobium sp. | reverse complement strand
CTGGCAGCCGCCGGAAAAAGAAGAATACGGCGAACGCCAGCATTCTTCGTGGGAAACGATCCAACGCGCGCACGCCATTGCGAACGGAGTTTATGTCGCCGTGGCCAATCGCATTGGCCACGAACCGACTCCGCCCAGCGCACAACATGGCAGCGAAGGGCAGGGCATTGAATTTTGGGGACAAAGCTTCATCGCCGACCCATCCGGCCAGATTATGACCAAAGCCAGTGTTGCCGAAGAGCAAATCCTGATGGCCGAAGTGGATTTTCGAAAGCTGGACATACAGCGAACGCATTGGCCGTTTTTGCGCGACCGGCGAATTGATGCTTACCAGGACATCACCAAGCGATTGATTGACTAAAAAGGGCGGTAGCGCAAAGTCGCTACCGCCCACGATTTTCTGCACCGATGGATTGGCTGATTTCAAATCACATCTCGCCGCACAAACTCCCAACACCCAATTACAGCCGCTGTGATTCCGCCAACTGCGCCGAGCCACAACGCCATTGAAACTCTTTGTTCGGAAAGCACATTGATCGGCAGCAGCCACGGATAATATTTGCCGATGCGAGCACTGGCTGCGAAAAGCGCAAAGAACACGCCGCCAATGCCTGCGCCCAGTGACAGGGCAAACCCCGGCCAGCGTACACTTACCCAGGTGTGAATGGCGATGATCAACCACGCAGCTAGCCAGATCATGGCCGCATGCTTAAACATCCAACCGTAAGGCGCAGGTCCCGCACCCGCAACCATTTCCGGACGCAATCGCAGCATTACCAGTCCGAGAAGAATAGAAATGACGGTAAGGAAAAGCGTGCTGATCAAAATCAGCCCCTGTGCAACGAGAAGTTTAGCCG
Source organism: uncultured Heliomicrobium sp. (assembly GCA_964639915.1). Lineage (GTDB taxonomy): Bacteria > Acidobacteriota > Blastocatellia > RBC074 > RBC074 > RBC074. The sequence continues at coordinate 1,375 of CAZXHW010001136.1, read as the reverse complement.
CGTAAACGGCAGACCGGTGTACCGGCAAAGCAAAAATGTGCTTCCAGTTTTTTTCTCCGTGATCAATGCCGTTCAGCAGCGCCGTTTCCAGCGTAATCATCAGCGGCATCATAAACACCGCCCATGAGCTAAGTGACACTTGCGACACGATTTCCCACATCTTAAAATCAGGGCCAACATTGCGCCGTTCCCAAAGAATGAAAAAGTTCAGCGCAGCGACCAGCAGTGGCGCGACAAACACCATGCGGATCGCCAGAGTTCGTTTCAGCTTTAACAGTTCGGCATTCAGAGCGCGAAACAGAGACGTTATGAATGACATCAGGCGGCCTTCCTTTGCGCAATTTGATCAGCGGTTTTGACCTTCGTCAGCGACAGGAAAATGTCTTCAAGCGAGTCTTGGGCTAGCGCAATGTGAAAGACTTCCAGGTCTTGTCTGACCAGCAGGCTATTGATTTGAATCGCCGCGTCGGCTGTCTTGGCTGCGACAGTCAACCAACCGTCTTCACGTTTTTGCGCGCTCCAGCCAGAGCCGGTCAAACATTGCAACGCCCGGTCGGGTTGTTTGACGCCCACCGTCAAATGTTCGCGCCGCTCGGTCTGCAATTCGGACAAGGTGCCCTGAAACAGCAAGCGGCCTTGATGAATGATGCCGATGTGATTGGCGACCTGTTCGACTTCGCTAAGCAAGTGGCTGGACAGAAACACCGTGATGCCGAATTCAACTGGCAGGCGGCGAATCAGATCGCGCATTTCATGAATGCCTGCCGGGTCCAACCCATTGGCCGGTTCATCCAGTATCAGCAGTTGCGGATTGTTCAGCAGCGCAAGCGCCAGCCCCAGCCGCTGACGCATACCTAGCGAATATTCGCGAACGCGGCGATGTGCATCCGCCGTTAATTTGACGATTTCCAGCGCTTGGTCAATCAATTGACGCTCTGCGCCAAGCAATCGGCGCGTGACTTCCAGGTTTTCTCGCCCGGTCAAATGCCCATACAAGGAAGGCGTTTCGACCAGCGCACCTACGCGTCGCATTATTGAAAGGTGATTTTTGGCCAAGGGGGCACCAAACAATTCAACTGCGCCTGCGTTGGGGCGAATCAATCCCAATAGCATTCGGATGGTGGTCGTTTTGCCTGCGCCGTTTGGCCCCAGAAAGCCGTAAACGCCCGCTTCCGGCACCAGAAGGTTGATTTCATTGACGGCGAGTTGCGTTCCGAATCGGCGCGTCAGCCCACGGGTTTCAATGGCAATTTTTCGCATCGTTCCTCCAGGTGCTATAACGAAAAACGAGGCGGAGGATTAACAGGCTTTTGCCGGAACAAGGCTTATTCATTTTCAGCCACAGAGCAACTGTGTAAGAAGTCAAGAGGTCGCA
>CAZXHW010001135.1:0-2235 GCA_964639915.1 uncultured Heliomicrobium sp. | reverse complement strand
AGAAGAAGAGATACCTGCTTATCCGGTCAACTAAGCAAAGAATAGGACTCATTTGTGGGCACTCTTAATCTTATCCTTGACATCGCCTACCTGGCAAAATTTAGAGTTGCAAATTACCGTTTGAAATGTCAAAAAAGGGGACTCTAAAAAATAGAGCTATAAGTGATCGCAATGAAAACCAAAGAAAGATGGTATCGCCGTTTCGCAGACGTTCCCAATCTCAACTATCCCGGCAGCCCGGGCGTTATTCGTACTAGCTTGCCTGGACACAATACAGTCCCGGTGATTGATCGGTATGGATTTGAGGATTTGATGTGGCCGCTGGACAAGGACGGATGGACGTCAGCCTCGCCATCGAATGAATGGGAGCCATCACCTCACGCCGGCGAAGCAAAGGCCGACTTCATCCTGCGACGAATGTATGAAAAACTCGAATTGCCCGGCACGCTCAGCGACTATCATTTTGCGATCCAGAATTGCCACGATGAATTGCAGGGCGAGATTCGCCAAACGCCCTCGGTACTGGAAGAAATTGAGCGACTTTGCTGGCTGGATATTCGTTTGATTGAGCATTGCCCGGAAGCAATTACGTGGGAGATGGAGGGAAGGAAACAATTCGCACGGGTTTCGGCATTTCATCGTCTGATTGATCTCTACCTCAACGAAGGCTATGTCGCCGAAGCGATGAACGTGGCTGAGATTGCTGAACGTTTTGAGCAAGGAGGCTACGCCGCAGAACGCCTGCGCGAGCGTGTAGCAATGCTGGAGACGGAAAACGATGCCGAATGAACAACTGCTGTACAAGCAACTCTCGTTTGATTCCTTTTTGGAATACGCCTTTCTGCGCTGGATTCTCGCGCCTGCTGTGCGGACGGAAATGATTTCCTATGTGACACCACAAGCTGAAGTCCAATGTGGCGAACACAAGTATCGCATTGATTACGCGATCACAGGTCAGCAGCTTCGTTTTGCAGTCGAGTTGGATGGCTTCGAGTTTCACGGTCATCGCGCGGCTTTCAATTATGACCGGCTGCGACAAAACGAGCTTCAGGCTGCTGGGTGGCGCGTCATCCGATTTTCGTATGACGCGATTCGTTTGGAAACGGCGCGTTGCGTTGCGCAACTGCAAGCGATGCTGATGGCTGATTCACTGCTGGCCTCGCTGCTGAATCCACATCCGCAAATTGAGCAGCCGGAAATGAACCCTGATCCGGCTTTTGCGCTGACTTCCAATCAGCGTCTTTCGATGAATATGACCAACGAAGCCAATTCCTCATGGTTTGGGCAGGTGCGAGCCAAACTCAATCTCAAAACCCTGCGTGATTGCCAGACGCAGGCGCTCACTGCGCTCGGCAATTACTTCGCCGCAGACGGCAGAAACGCCGCCTGTGTGATGTCGGTTGGCGCAGGCAAAACGGCGCTCGGTGTGACAACGTGTTTGGCATTCACAGAGCGTCGCGCGCTGGTAATCACGCCCGGCAGCGTCATTCGCGGAACGTTCGACAAAGCCTTCGATCACGAACAAATCGGCAATGCGCTATATGGTTTACCCAACGGGCCGCTGATTCCCGGTTGCCGTCCGCCCAGAGTGTTGACGCTGGATCGTGACGAAGGCGCAATCCGCGCGGTCACGCGCAATGACTTTTTATCCGCTGAAATCATCATCACCAACTTTCATTCCCTCGGCACAGGCGAAGATCAGGATGATCTGTTAGCCAAGCTGAATCCTGATGACATTGACCTGATCGTTGTTGATGAAGCGCACATCGCCGCCGCTGAGTCATATCAGCGCACGTTCCGGCATTTCAATCAGGCAAAGACACTATTGATGTCAGCCTGCTTCAGCCGACTGGATGGAAAGCCGATTGAGGCCGATGTGGTGTATCGCTATCGCTTGATTGATTCGATTGCGGATGGTCACGCGCGCAATCTGCGTGTGCGTCGCTTCGCCCCGGAAGCGGAAGAAACGACGTATGAGATGGTCTGGCCGGATGGCAGCCGTGAGGAAATCGTTGGACGCGAGGCTTTGCTCACGCTTGTGCAAGACGAACGCAAACTGGCGCGCATCACGGCGAAGTCAGATGCTTCGATTCGACAGGTGATGCGCGAAGTCCGGCTGGCGCTGGATTGGCAAACTGAATTATTGCATCCGGTCAAACCGCGTGTGCTGTTCTCAGCAATGGGCGAGAAACACGCCGAGCAAATCGCGCGCATCGCTACTGAATATGGCATTCC
>CAZXHW010001134.1:0-2244 GCA_964639915.1 uncultured Heliomicrobium sp. | reverse complement strand
TTGTCAGGGGTTTTGATCTTCAGCCGCGGGCGCGGCGTAATTTGAATCGTCTCGAATTGCAACTCCGGCGGCAGGTCCAGCGGAGGCAGCGCAGGCTTAGACAGCAGCTCGCTTAAAAATTCGGCGTGCATGTCTTCGGGCACGTGCAGGGCCTTGTGCTTCTGCAACAGCTTCACCCAGGGGAAAGCATCGCTGTGCTCGTATGTCATGGCTCGATCGCGTGTAAAGAAAACTTTGGCTTCTGTCAGCAAGACTGGTTCTGACAACGGCATGCGCTCATCGCCGCGGGCCAAAAGTCCGCGCACGTCATATCCGCCTTCCACTGGCTCCATGACTACGCGGAACTGCCATGTTTCGCCGTCATCCCAAATCAGCGGCAACCATTCCACCAAATCGTTTTCATTCGGATGCTGAGGCGTTTTCAACCGCAGATAAGCACGTCCTGTCTGGCAGATCGTCGGCAGCAAAATGTCCGGTTGCGCTTCCAGCAAACGATAGCGCGGCATGGTCGCAGATGTGACATAACCGTAACCATAAGCGTATTCGGTGCGGTCGTGCTGCGGGGATGCGCCCAGCAGCATTGATAGAATGTAGCGATCATCCCGGTCGGGCAGGTAATTCAGCACTCCGCGATTGAATCCTGAAAAACGGACGTTGCCCCATTCACCATCTTTCCTGCGGTCGCGATAAAACACTTCCAGGTAAACGCCATCCCCCTGCGAAGTCGCAGGAACATCAACGACATAAACGATTTGTCGCGTCGCTGGCCACGCTTCATGCTGCGCGATTTGCGCAGGCGGGACCTCTAAATCACCGAGCTGTTTTTTCCACTTGTCCGGGCGCGGCGCTTCAGCAAGCTGGGCGGCAAGAGTGGGGCTTAGGTGGTATCCCTTTTCGGCAAAATCCCATTTGACCAGTTGCAGAGGCTCGTTGCCGTTTTCCCCCTGCAAGGCTTCGTGGCGATCAGCTTCAACGATCACCGCCCATAAATGTTCGCATGCCTTGTTTCTAGCAAAGTAAGGGCAAGTGCATTCCGCTAAAATCTGTTCTTCGTTACGAACAAGGACGACCTTAAAAGTTCGCAGCAAGGCCTCAACTGCCTGCGGTGTGGCTTTTTTGAGTTTGACCTTCCACTGCTGTTTCTGACCGCGATGCTGTAGTTTGTAATCGAAATTCTTTCGTAGATGAGTCGTGAGATACATTCGTTTTGTTGCTTTATTTATCTTCGATGCTCAGTGAGTTCTACTTCCACTAACGCATCATAAAATGTCGCTGCTGCTCCCAAATCTGTCAGCCCTTGCGACGTCACGTCGTTGGCGTTGCAGCCATCGCCGGAAAGTTTCTTCCACCAGATGGAAAGCGCGACCACGACGCCAGGACGGGCCTTGTCTGTGACGTGAGCCGTGACTTTGAAATCGCCTCGGTCGTTGAAAACGCGAACGCGGTCGCCGTCTTTGATTCCGCGCAACCCCGCGTCGTCAGGGTGAATTTCCAGGCGCGGCTCTTTTTCGGCTTTCACGAAGCTGGGCAAATTGGCGAAACTGGAGTTCAGGAAGTTGTGAGCTGGCGGCGAAATCACAGCCAGCGGATATTTCTTCGCCAGTTCGGGCGCTTCCTGCACAGTTTCACGCGGCGCGATATACATCGGCAGCGGATCAATTCCCTGCTTGGCCAGTGCCTCACTGAAGAATTCGCATTTGCCCGAAGGCGTAGGAAAATTGCCTTCGGCGAACGGCGCGAAACGTTCGGGAACGTTCAATCGCACCCAGCCACGCTCTTTCAGGTCTTCCAGCGTAATGCCTTCCATCCTTGGATTCGAGCTGGAAAGAGCCTGGCTGGCGATCTCTTCATCAGAATCCTGGAAACAATCATCGTTGAAACCCATCCGTTCGGCAAGTAGGCGGAAAACTTCGCTGTTCGGTTTGGCTTCGCCGATGGGTTCGATGGCCGGCTGATTCAGCAGAACATACAGATGGCCGTAAGCGCGGTGAATGTCCCATTGTTCCAATTGCGTTGTCGCAGGCAGCAGAATGTCCGCGTAATCCGCCGTGTCGGTTTGAAAGATTTCGTGAACAACCGTGAACAAGTCTTCGCGTTTGAACCCGGCGATGACTTTGCGGGAATCTGGCGCGACAGCTACGGGATTAGAGTTATAGACGTAAATTGCGCGAATCGGCGGATCGAGCGGTTCCAGCGTTTCCGTCGGAGCATCTTTGGCATTGAACGATTGCACACGCTGGAAGC
>CAZXHW010001133.1:0-2247 GCA_964639915.1 uncultured Heliomicrobium sp. | reverse complement strand
TGGCTGAAGTTATTGTTGCAGGCGTTTGTCGTGATTGTCGGCTTTTTGATTTTGTCGGGCGCTGTGAACACGGCAATTGTCGGCTCCAACGGCGTGCTCAATCGCGTTTCGGAAGATGGCGTGCTGACGAGTTGGTTCCGCGCACCGCAGAAAAGATATGGCACGACCTATCGCATCATCAATATGGTCGCCGTGCTGCAAATTGTTATCATCCTGCTCAGCCGCGGCAACACCATTTTCCTGGGCGAAGCCTACGCTTTCGGGGTGATTTGGAGCTTCACCTTTATGACAGCTTCCATTGCGCTGCTGCGCTTCAAACGACCGGGGCCGCGCGAATGGCGTGTGCCGCTCAACTTCCACATCGGAACCGTAGAAATCCCGGTGGGCATTATCATCGTCGCCTTGATTCTGTTATCGCTGGCCCTGACGAACTTGCTGACGAAAGAACTGGCGACGATTTCCGGTGTCGCCTTTACTCTCGCGTTCTTCGTGACCTTTACCTTGTCCGAACGTGCGAACCTGCGTAAGCAAAAAGCCAACGCCACGCTGGATCAATTCAACCTTGTTTCCGACCAAACGGTTTCGCGCAATTTATTGGATGTGCGCCCCGGTGGCGTGATGGTTACCGCACGCGATTACAACAGCCTGCATTATCTGAAAAAAGCTTTGCAGGACGTCAACACCGATGAGCAGGATGTGGTCGTAATGACCGCGCGCATCTTACAAGGCCCCGGCGGTAGCGATGAGCAAGTCTATGAAGACGAACTCTTCACTGATTACGAACAGCTTTTGTTCACGCGTGCAGTCGCTGTTGCCGAGAAGATGGGCAAGAAAATCAACTTGCTTGTTGTCCCATCCAACGATGCGTTTCAAGCCACTGTGCTAACGGCCATTGAATTGGAATGCTCGACTCTGGTGGCCGGAGTTTCCACCAAAATGCCCGCCGATCAACAAGCTAAAGCCATCGGCGATGTTTGGGAATCCCTCCAACACACGGGCAAGCGCAAACTGCGCGTGCTGAAATTGATCAATCCTGACGGCACGGAATTAACCTACGAACTCGGCGCACATCGCCCGAATGTGACGCCCGAAGATATTGAACTGACCCATCGGCTTTGGCTGGAACTGGCCAAGGAAAATAAAAAACTGCATCATAACCAAGTCGTCTCGGTTGCCTTGCGCCGCCTGGCAAAGGATTTGCAAAGCGAGAAGCGTGCAGAGGTGGTTGCGGAAATTCAACACTTCAGCTAAACAGGTCTTCTTCAAACAAAGTAGAGTGAGTAAATGAACGCTGTAAAAATGTATACCACCACCTGGTGCCCTGATTGCCGCCACGCCAAACGCTATTTGGAGGCACGCGGCATTGCGTACGAAGAAATCAATATCGAAACTGCGCCTGGCGCGGCGGAGTTTGTGATGTCTGTAAATGCGGGCAAACGCAAAGTTCCCACCTTTGTTGTTGGCGAAGATGCCTTTCATAACAGCCCTTATTCGCAACGCCTGATGGAAGAAAAATTTGGTCAGTAAGCCGATTCGTTCTTGTGCTGAAATGCGACGAGAAACGGAAGACCAACGTGCCAAATTTCGTGACGCAACAGGAAAAACCCAAACAGCCATTTCAGCCAATATTCTCAGCTACTTTAGATTGTTCAGTTGAGTAGCATATATTCTTGAATGCCCATGACTTGGCTTAGGTGTGATAAAAAGGCAAATCTTGGCCCATGACGTTGATTCAGTTAAAACTGAGTCCTGAAATAGCGATAGGGCAAAATACCTACCGTAAACTCTCTGCAAGTAGCGTTAAATCATTCGCAATATCCTCCAAATCGGTAACGCCACGAGGATGTCTATAATAGGCATCAAACATTCTAGGTGAATGCGCTCTTTGCGGAACCTGCTTGAGACGGCTTAATAATTCTTCACGAATGGATACTGCGTTAAGACGCATCTTTTGCCGATAAATTTCTACTATTTCCCGATTCTTTTGATCCTGCTTTTCAGACAACTGATCTCTCTGATCACGAAGAGCCTGCTCAGCCTTTTGTTTTTCTTCTAAAGATTTAGCCTCTGAAAGAGCTTGTACCTTTTTCCGAAATGTTTCAGTGAACATTCCATAGTTTTTCTCATCCTCATCCATTTGGGCGCGGAATGCGTGGCAAAGGCTTCTGATTTCGTTGGTGAAAGTTTCAGTGCTCAGTTTCAGGCTTGCATTTGCTTGTTGATGGTATTTGTGCTGATTATCAACTA
>CAZXHW010001132.1:0-2247 GCA_964639915.1 uncultured Heliomicrobium sp. | reverse complement strand
GACGCACCAAACATCGTCTCTGGGAAGTCCTTCCTGTTCTCCGTAGACAGTGAACTTGGGAGTTCGGACTTTGAACAATCCATTGCCGTTCGTGCCAACCCAAAGGATGCCTTCGTAATCTATCAACAGGCAATGAATGCGGTCATTTAACTGCTTTACGTCCTTGGAATAATTTAGGAGCCGATTTCCCTGCAAGCAAACGAGCCCCGTTCCTGTGCCCAACCAGAGTTTTCCTTCTTCGTCTTCGGCAATGGAAAAAATGCTGTTGTCTGACAGATTCGGGATAATGACTTTAGAGAGTTCTCCGTCCTTGAATTTGTTGAGTCCGCCGCGTTCGGTGCCAATCCAGACTGTGCCATTGCGGCTTTCATATATTTTGGTGATTTTGTTGTTGCTCAGGCCGTTTTCTTCGGTGAACTTTTCAAACTTGCCATTTTTGATCCTGCTCAGCCCCTTTTCTGTGCCGACCCACACGCTGCCATCCTGCGTGACGGAAATGCATCGTATGTCGTCATCAATCAAGCCTCCCTGGCTGGTTAATGTCGTAAAACGGTCCTTACTGAATTTGGCCAAACCGTTACGAGTGCCGATCCAAATGGCGCCGTCTGCGTCTTCAGCCAAGGCGGAAACGTACGTGTCAGGCAAGCCGGATTTGAGAGTGTAGGCTGTAAAGCGGTCATTTTTGATTTGGTTCAGGCCATCTCTGGTTCCGACCCATAAACTGCCGTCACTGGCGGCAAACATAACATTCGTAAAAATGCTTTTGTTAGCCCAGCCCGGATGATCCTTGTAGTTTTTGAATTCAATACCGTCAAAGCGCGTGACGCCTTCCTGCGTTCCGATCCATAAATACCCGTCTTTGGTTCGTGCCAGATCAACGACTGAGTTTTGCGGTAATCCTTGGTCTTCAGACTCCCAATGATTCAGCATCGCATGTAACTGGTTGAAAGTTTTTGAATCAGGTTTCGCCCCGGAGCTGATGGTTTTTGGGGAAGGTTGGATTTGAGGCTGACGGTTTGGCGCCTTTGAGTCAGTGATGGCAGGCTGAATCGCCGAAAAAATCAAGCAACAGATGAGTATAACCAGGGGCTTCGTTTTCAAAAAAGCCATAACACAAAATCCCAACAAACGTTTTTTCGCTATTTCAAGAAGCTTTACTGAATAAAGAATGGTACTGCTTTCAGGGTTTCTTGTATTGACCGTGTCTTAACTATCCTACACACCCCCCGAGGCAACTTTCAGGAAAATCCTACGGCGATGTGTGGAAAATTACCACTAACTACTCAAACAGGCTAGTAGAACCCTACGAATTTTCCTCTTTTCGCTTTCAGAATTTCAGGGATTTCAAGAGAGGGGGCAAAAATCAATTCCAAGGGTCAGTGAATTTAGGGGATAACAAACCAGGAAGCGATCCGGCCAAACTTCCTTTGAACTTTCTTTCCTCAGAAGCGGCTAGGGGTGAAAAACTTTTGTCTTCAAATAGATGGCGGGAATACGTCGTTTTCAAAACTCTTTGAAAATTCTTTCACTGAAATTTCAAACGCGCTTTAAGACTTGTTTTGCCAACCCCCGGTATCTTCCAGCCCGCAATGAGGAGGTGAAGCCGATGAATCAACAAAATGTCGTTTCTGAAAGCATTTACACAAAAGTAACCGAGAAGCTGCCGGAGCCGGTGGTCGCAAGTCCTGCCAACAAATCACTAGGGCGCAGCTTGCTCCACGTGGCCTGGATGGCAATTTTGCTGGGATTGATTGTGGAAGGATTGATATTGATCGTTGCCGCCAGTTTCGGAGCGGTCATCGCAGGCAAGCCCGTGCTGGCCGATGTTGTTCAAAAAGTGTCCTGGTCAGTGATTGTTTGCATCGGGCTGGCACTGGCGCGAGGCGCAACGCGATTGTTTACGTCAACCGCACAAACGGCATTGGTTGGGCTGACTGGATTGCTGACCGCACCGGCGGCGTTTGCCGTAGCGCGCAGTCTGCACGAAGGCATCCAGGAGGCTTTATTCATCAAAGTTTTTCAAGGCGGTGCCGGATCGCCCGTCATGCTGGCCTTGATCAAAGGGATTGAATACGGCTGCCTGGGAGCGCTGTTGATGTGGGTTGGCAGGCAGGTTTGGGGAAAGGCGCTGGCTCACGCCGGAGCCGGTCTGATTGTCGGCGTGGTGTTTGGCGCGGTGTTGATTGCGGCGATGGTTTGGGGAGCAACCTCGCCGATGACGCTGGGTGCGATGTTGTCGCGCGCACT
>CAZXHW010001131.1:0-2257 GCA_964639915.1 uncultured Heliomicrobium sp. | reverse complement strand
ATTTTCACCGTCGGGGCCAATGCCGCGACTTGGGCCAGCTCATGCCAGAACTCTGCGACAGTGGCATAACGGGATTTGGGGTTGTCATCTGTCGCCTGACACAAAACTTTCAGCAAAGCCCTGCCCCAAGGCTTGCTCATCAGGTTTTCGGGCAGCGAAGTAATCGGATCGCAGCGAAACTGGCTGGGTGCGCGACCGCAAACAACCGTATAAAAACTCTTTGCCAGCGAATACACGTCCGCCGCCGTGGTTAAATGCCGCAATTCGCCTGTGTCTTCGTGCGGGTTATGTTCAGGCGGAGCATACACATCAGCGCCAACGCGCGTAATTTCCGTGGATTCCCCGCTGGTGATTTTGGCCACGCCAAAGTCCGCAACTTTTAGCGTGCGTTTATCGGCACTGAGCAGGAAGTTATTCGGTTTCAGATCGCGGTGAATGATCCCTTTGCCGTGGGCAAATGCCAGCGCTTCACAAACCTGATGAAAATAAAACAGCGCTTCATCCAGCGGCAAAGCTTTGTCAGGGCGATGGCGGCAAAGTTCCAGCAAATCGCCGCCCTGCATGTATTCAATCACCAAATAATGAAATGGTACGCCGCGCAAATCCGCAGCCGTGCCGTGGCCAAGCCTTAAGATGACGTGCGGGTGGCGAACCGCATCCAGCGCAACGGCTTCGTTCTGGAAATTTTCAACCAGCGTTCGTTCCAGGTCAGGGTCGGGCGTGCCTTGCAAACTGGTGTTGAGCGCCTTGATGACAACCGGCGCGCGGCTGACCGCACGGTCGTACGCGATAAAAATTTCGGCGTAACTGCCACGTGTCAACCGCTCGTAAACTTCGTAGCGACCATCAACCAAACTGTGTTCCAGTTTCAATTCAGGCATAACTGCGACTGGCATCCTGGCGATTGAGGGATTGAGAGACAAAGGAATTAGGAGATTGATCGTTCAATTTCTCAATCTTTCCGCCCATGACTCCTGCGGCATCTTGCTTCTGTCTCTCCATCGCTCTGTCCCGTCGTCTTTCTGTCTGCGACGAGCTTATCCAACGGGTTTCACCGAGCTGGCTGGCGCAGGTCCGGCAGGCGTTGGTGAAGAAGAGGTCGGAGCGTTTGGCGCCATCAACTTTTGCAAACTGTCGGCAGCGTTTCGCGCCTGGCCGATTTGCAAATACGCCATGGCGATGAACACCCATCCTTCGTCCAAATCCTGATTGTTGGTTGCCGCCAGTTTGAAATGATTGATCGCCTCTTCATATTTCTTTTCGGTGAAATACAGGCGTCCGAAACAATAATGGGCTTCGGCATTGCTTGCATCGCGGGCAAGAATTGCGTTGAGTTCCTGTCGAGCGTCGTCCAGTCGTCCTTCGTTCAATAGCGCAAACGCCGAAGCGACACCGGCATCACGCGGCGAATAGCGCAATAAGCGCGGTTGCTCTTCGGCCAGCGGGCCGCCCGAGCGATTGACCACTCGCTGCAACGGTCCGCCAAAAAGCCCGCCCAGGATGAACCCGGCCAGCAAGGTCACAATCAAAACACTCATTCTCATAAATTTCGACATCTCGACTTTCTGCCCAGCTTCATCCGCCGTGGCAATGTTGAAAACTTTTTTGCGACTTGAAACCTGTGGCTGGTCTGCAATCGGTAAAGGATCGCTTGACTGAGGCGTTTCAGCTTCGTCCGGGAAATCATCCGGTGCAGGCGGCAGTAGTGCCTGCGCCGCTATTGCAGGAATATGATTTGTGGCGGGAGCTTCTTCAGAAACGATTTCAATTTCAGGCTCCGGCTCGCTCAACGAAATTTCGATTTTCTTTCTTGGCTTTTCTGCATTTGCCGAAGCCATTGCCGGAACCGGATTCATCGAGCGCATTGGGCGCGTTTGTTCGTCAACGTAGCCACGTTCGCCGAAATCAACAATGATCGCAGTCAGGTTGTCTTCCGCGCCTTCGTTATAACAAAGCTGCTTGAAGGTTTCGCAAACGGTTTGTGGATGGTTGCCGCTTCGCAACAGCCGCTCCAACTGGTCGTCGCGAATGTGGCGGGTAATGCCGTCGCTGCACAGCAGCAGCGTCGTCGTTTCGTCAACTTCAATTTCTATGATTTCGGGTTCGACATCGGAATCGGCTCCGATGGCGCGGCTGATGACGTTTCGGCGCGGATGCGTTTCGGCTTGTTCCGGCGTCAGCCAGCCCTGGCGTACGGCTTCGTTGACCTCGCTGTGGTCTTCGGTCAGACGAACCAGGCCGCGCGCGTCGCACCGAT
>CAZXHW010001130.1:0-2258 GCA_964639915.1 uncultured Heliomicrobium sp. | reverse complement strand
TCAACGCTATCCCTATGTTCTGGATTGCGGCGGAAGATCACGACTTTGAAGAGGTCAATCATACGCGGCTGGTCAATCGCGAAGGCCAATTGGCAACAATCACTTACACGGCATGTTCGCCCAAAGAAGGGAAGCCGGTTGGCCACGTTACACTTGCCGAAGGCGTCAGCCAGAACATTGACGAACTGCTTGCAGCGTTGCCTGAATCTGAATTCGTTCCGCGGCTGGCGGAAGATTTGCGCGATTCTTACCAGGCGGGCGCAGGTTTTGCCGATGCGTTCGGCAAAATGATGATGAAGCTGCTGAGCAAGTTTGGCGTCGTGTTGATCAATCCGCTCGATGATCGGTTGAAAAATGTTTCAGGCGAAATTTACTCGCGGGCAATGGCTCGTGTGCCGGAATTTGCCGACAGACTAGTGACGGCCAGTTCCAAGCTTGAAGCCGCTGGCTATCATTCTCAGGTGTACACCAGTCAGGAAGCAGTGCCGCTGTTCATGCTGGATGATGGACGCCGCACCGCGATGGTTCGCCGCGAAGATGGCCGGTATTACCTGAAAAACGGCGACAAGAGCTTTGCCGCGGACGAATTGCTGGACACGGTCAGCCGCTGTCCGAACTGTTTCAGCCCCAATGTCACGCTGCGGCCAATTGTGCAGGATTATTTGCTGCCGACTGTTGCCTACATTGGCGGTCCGGCGGAAATTGCTTATTTCGCGCAGCTTCGTCCGAATTATTCGTTGCTGGGCAGAGTCGAACCTGTCGTTCTGCCGCGAGCGACATTCACGTTGATCGAAAAGCGTCACGCTAAAACGATGGCCAAGTATGGTTTGGAGTTCAGCGACCTGTTTGACGGCCAGGAAAACGTCCTGAAAAAAGTTGTCGAACAAAGCTTGGACAATGACACCACGCGAGTCTTTGACGAAACCGAAAAGCTGTTTGACGAACAGTTGGAAAAACTGCGTGCTTCGCTGGTGGCGGTTGAACCCACGCTGAGCGATGCGCTGAAAGGTGGGCGCGAAAAGATTTTCTACCAACTTAACAACCTCAGAACCCGGTTCGTCCACAACCGCAGCAAACGTGACGAAACCACAGGCCAACAAATCGAAAAATTGTTTGCGGTGCTTTACCCGAACAAAGGCTTGCAGGAGCGCGAAATCAACGTCGCTTACTTCCTGGCACGATATGGTTATGAATTGATTGACCGGCTGTACACTGAAGTCGAAGTTGGCAACAATGACCACAAATTGGTTTACTTGTAAGGATGTTGTTATGTCGGCTGATCCGAAAAAGATCTACACGTTGGAAGAGTATTTGGCTTTAGAAGGTGAATCGGAAGTCAGGTATGAATATGTAAACGGTCAGGTTCTCGACATGAGCGGCGGCACGCTGTATCACGATGTCGTAATGGACAACGTGCGAGATGTTTTGAAACGGGAACTTGATGGCAAAGCGTGCCGAGTGTTTTCTAGCAACAGACAAATCAAAACGCCTGCTTTATTGCCGTACCGGTATGCAGATGGAAGTGTTGTTTGTGGAAATATAGAAGTCGAGCAATTCAACGGTTGCGACTTGCTGCTTAATCCAATTCTGGTTTGGGAAGTTCTCTCAAAAAATACCGAGGCTTATGATCGTGGAGACAAGTTCACGTACTACAAATCAATTCCCAGCCTGAAAGAGTATTTGCTGATTGCCCAACATCGTCCGCACGTTACGCAATACATCAAACAAAATGAGCGAATCTGGTATCGGCAAGAATTCAATGACAAAAGCGAGAGCATTCATATTCCTTCGCTGGAAGTCACGCTTCAACTGAACGAAATTTATCAGGATGTGATCTTTCCGGCCTAAAGTTGAGGTTTATCGCCGCCGGACAAGCCTCTTTGCTCCCTGACCAGATCCAGAAATGACTTTGCAGCGTGCGACAACGAAGCCTCGCGCCGGTAAACCAATCGCAGCGTTTTTTCGATCTTCATTCCTTTTACCTGGACCTCAACCAGCTTGCCGGCATTGATCTCTGCTTCAACGGCCAGCCGAGGCAGGATCGCAATTCCCACATCAAGCAAAACAAACTCCTTAATTGTTTCCAGCGTCGCCAGTTCCAGGCAAATGTTGAGTGTCGTGTGATGCTGCTCGAACAGTTCAAAGATTTTTGTCCGTGACGGCGTTTTGACGTTGTGTGCGACGAACTGCTCTTCTCCAAGGTATTTGACCGTGACTTGTTTGTGTTTGGCCAGCCGATGGTTGGGCGGCACAACCAG
>CAZXHW010001129.1:0-2264 GCA_964639915.1 uncultured Heliomicrobium sp. | reverse complement strand
GATCGCCGCATCATTGACGTTGGCGACGTTGAACGAACCTTGTTGATGCAAACCCGTACGGCCAAACAGCAAATTGCGATTTATACTTTGGGTTGGTTTCTGCAAGCGCCAACGTCGGTTCCCGTGGAAATGAGCTATGGAGGAGTTGTTGATCTGGAAGGGCAGAAGTGCGACGCCATTATCGTGGAAGGACAGGAAGGGTTCCGAAACGTAATGTTGCTAGATAGCAAAACAAAATTGCTGCTTGGGTTAGGAATGGTCTTTTTTGATTCAATTCGTGAAACCGTGATTGTGGAAGTTGCCGCTCTGGATCGCCGCTTCATTCGCGATACGTACGCGAGAGCAAGACAAGAGCGAATGGCCAAAACAAAACCTGCTCAGCGCCACGAAGTGATGTGGCGTTTTCTGGATCACAGCACTATCGGCGGTGTTACCTTGCCGCATCGCGTGAAAATCACGCTCGATGGCCGCCCCATCGAAGAATTGACGATCAACGACTACCGAGTCAATCAGCCAATTAATCCCAAACGATTTGAAGGCAAGCCCGAAGTCAAATACTGAGGCCGAGTTCAAATGAGATTTATTGCGACTCAGGATTTCACTTCTCTGGCTGACATGCTTCGCTTGTATGGCGACGCTGACGAGATTGTATTCAAAAGTCATTTCAAGCTTGACGAAGCGGAGATTGCCGAGGCTTGTCATGAAGGGCGCTGGCTGGCCAATCGTTTGCGGCTGAGGCACAGAGCAAAATCCGCAGAAGAAATTGCTGCGGGATATGGTTGCAATGTAGTTCGTGAAGCCTGGCAGGTGGCGGAAGGCAAAATGTTTTTTCTGGGTGAATGCTTGCTGCGTCAAAAAACGAGCAGCGCAAGTCGGGAGCAGACGCTGATTCGCGTCAATACTGAGGCCACAGCGTCTTTAGCCGAACTGATGTCACAATGGGCTGGCGAATCGGAAAGCCAGTGGTTCAGCGAAACGAAAATCAGCGAAGTTGTTGTCGCGCACGAGTTGTTTCATTTGTTGAAGCAGGAACCGGCTTCAACGCCGATTGAGTTGGCGGCGCATGCGTTTGCGCGCGCAATGACTGGGTTACCGTTTTCGCCAATTCTGTACAACGAATTGCTGATTCGGCTGGCGATAGGGAAGGTCACTTTCAAGCGATGAAATACTTTTTGGGAATTGATGGTGGGCAGAGCCACACAACGGCACTGGTTGCCGATGGAAATGGGCGAATTCTGGGAAAGGGCGGCGCAGGCGCTTCCAACCACACACGCGAACCCGGCGGACGAGAGCGGTTGATTACGGCAGTGACCAAATCCGTCAGTGAGGCTTTGCAACAGGCCGAGTTTTTGAAGAAGCCATCCAAAGGCAAAACTCCAAACGCGCTTACCGATTTCAACTTTGCCAGTGCGCATTTGGCGATGACTGGCGAGCCTGAAGACAAGGTCGAAATCGTCAACGAACTGTTACGGGCTGATCAGTTGTTTGTTGGACACGACGCGCCAGCAGCTTTAGCCGGAGCTTTGGCTGGTAGGGAAGGCGTGATTGTTCTGGCGGGAACTGGCACGGTGGCTTGCGGGGAAACTGCCGTTGGAAAGTTTGCGCAGGTTGGCGGTCACGGATATATGTTTGGCGATGAAGGCGGTGCGTTTTCGATCGCCAAGGATGCTTTATCCGTCGCGCTGATGATGGAAGATTGCGGCAGGCCACAGGCTTTGGCCAAGGAACTTCTTGCGCATTTCAAGCGGCCAAACCTGAAAGCCATTGCTGAAGATTTTTACGCCGGAGTTCTTTCCCGCGACAGGCTGGCTTCGTTTGCTGTGCGGGTAGACAAGCTGGCGAAACGCAAAGACTTGGCGGCGATTGAAATTCTGGATGTGGCCGGAGAAGCGCTGGCTGCGATGGCTGTTTCCTGCGTCAATAAGCTTGAACTATTCAAAGGGAAAATTTCATTTGGCGGTGGCGTGTTCAAAAGCCGTCTGGTGATGGACATCTTTACTGAAATCGTGATGGCGGAACTGCCCGATGCTGGAATCGTCGCGCCGCAATTCGGGCCGGAAGTTGGTGCGCTTTTGTTGGCTTATCGCCAGGCCGGCAAGAAGATCACACCAACATTGCTTGCCAACATTGCTGAAACTCAACAGAAATAATGATTATTGAAGGCATTGAAAAACTCTCTGGAGGGTTAATCGTTTCTTGCCAGTCATCGAAAGGCTTGCCGCTTTGTGACCCACAGATCATCGCAGCCCTGGCTTTGACCGCCG
>CAZXHW010001128.1:0-2264 GCA_964639915.1 uncultured Heliomicrobium sp. | reverse complement strand
ATAGGTAACCTTACCTATATCAAAATGGGCAACCTCACCGATGCGAACAGTCTGCCGGATTTCGTATCTTTCCCTTCGTCAACGCAGGCTAGATTTCAGAAGTGATGATGGTAAACCCGGATTCGCCCGGAGGCCGACTGTTGTCCGAGCACCAGGCGAATTGGGGCCATCATCACTCCTGAAGCACAGCGTAAATTCTGTCAGGAGGAATGATATGCAAAGCGTGATGACGAGTTTTCAGGCCCAGATGAGCTATCACCCAGCCCTATTCGACCAATTTCAAACTCGCACCGGAGACGAGACGGCCTTGCTGCCCAGGTCCGCTGCTTCGCCTCTTCCCTCTGATCAATGTGCCGACTGCGATGCAACAGGGCGCATGGTCCCTGCCGAAAAAGCGGCCACCATCTGTCAATGCAGCCGCCGCATGATTTATCGCTGGATTGACGAAGGCGTGCTCCATTACCGCGAGCTGCCGGACGGCACGGTTTTGGTGTGCGGCGCTTCACTGACTGCCAAATTGGAACAACTGGAAGGCGCGACCGGATTGTTGCCGCGCTAACCACACCGTCGGGACCCAATAGAAATGATGTTACTGATCGTCGAAGACAATCCAGCGATGCGCCACTTAATCCGGCGCGTGACCGGCGATCTGGCTGCGCGCGTGGTGGAATGCGCGGACGGCTTGGAAGCGCTTGCCGCATACGAACAGCATCATTTCAGTGAAGCGGATTGGGTGCTGATGGATGTAGAGATGGCGGGAATGGATGGGCTGACGGCAACCCGCCAGATTTGCGCCGCGCATCCGGAAGCACGAATCGTCATTGTCACCCGGCATACCGATGATGATGTCCGCGCCGCTGGCTTCCAGAACGGCGCCTGCGGGTTTGTCTCGAAAGAAAACCTGCTTGAACTTCGCGCGCTTTTCGGCGCGCGCCACTCTGCTTGAGTGGCCTGACGCGATCAGCCCTGAACCTTGTAGCCGCCTCATTCGAGCGCAAGGGGATCAGGAAAACGCAAAATACAATTTAAGACCACCCGCTGATCCTGCTGCGGACAAAACCCACACGAGTCCTGCCAGTGAAATCAGCAAACACCGTGAATTCTTCCCCAGACAACGAAGGCTTTCCTCAAAATCACAAGGAGTTGATTATGCTGACCAGAATTCGTCTGTCTTGCAATCGTTTGGGTTCTGCCCGCCGCGTCGTAAGTGCGCGGCTTGTTTTGGCTGTCGCCGGAATCCTGCTGGCAGTTTGCGGCTCGCTGCTGTTCCGTGCCCAAAGCCGGATGGCGGCAAGCCCATTGCCTGCCGCGCAGGGCGAAGCGGCGCTGGAAATTCTGAAACAGCGCGGCGAATACGCTTCCCTGCAACAGGCGATGCAAACGGCGCGGTACAGCGCGCAGGCCGCGGCGGAGCGTCCGGGAGAATTTGCGGCGCTCAACCCGGCGCAGGACCTGCACGCGCGCTTCACGCCGCAGGGCGTCGAGTTGCGCCGCCGCAGCGACGAAGCCACGCCGAAGCTGGCTCTGACCTTGCGCGGCGTCGGTTACGGCGACCGGATGCTGGCCGTCAGCCCCGGCACGGTCACCGCCCAGGATCAGCGCGTGGAAATCCATCGCAGCATCGGTGGTGAACAATCTTCATCCTTCATCCCTCATCCTTCATCCTTAACGGAGTGGTATGACAACCGTCCGAACGGCCTGGAGCAGGGCTTCACGATTGCCGGGCCTCCGGTTCGGGCGGGTGAGCCGCACCAGGGCGAGCGGCTGGAACTGGCGCTGGAACTGGCCGGAGAATGGTGGGCGAAGGCCGCGGGCGATGGACAGGCGATTGACTTCACGGACGCCAGGGGCGGCGGCGTGCTGCGCTACGATCATCTGGCCGTCTGGGATGCGACGGGGCGCAAGCTGCCCGCGCGGATGAGCGTCCGCGCCCGGGAATTGCGCCTGGAAGTGGACGACACGAACGCCGTCTGGCCGGTGACAATTGATCCGACGATTGCCCAGCAGGCTTACCTCAAAGCCTCCAATACCGAAGAGGATGACAAGTTTGGCTGGTCCGTGGCCATCTCCGGCGACACGGTGGTAGTTGGGGCTCGTTTAGAAGACAGCAACGCGACCGGGGTCAACGGCAACCAGAGCGACAATAGCGCCAATGGCTCCGGCTCGGCCTACGTCTTTGTGCGCGGCGCGGGCGTGTGGAGCCAGCAGGCCTATCTGAAAGCCTCCAACACCGACGCCGCTGACCTTTTCGGCTATTCCGTGGC
>CAZXHW010001127.1:0-2268 GCA_964639915.1 uncultured Heliomicrobium sp. | reverse complement strand
TCGTCAACAATGTTTTTCACGCGTTCGACGGCGCCAATCTGCGCGCCATCCGTAAACGCATTGGTCACAGTGTTGTAAATGCCAACCGCAAAGATCGAAACTGCCAGCAATGCAGCCATCAATCCAATGGCAATTGTCACTTGCGGCAAGCGCCGGACTGCGACCACGTACAGCGTGACGTAAGCTCCCAGAAACACCAGCATCTGCCCGAAGTCCTGCAGCGCAAAAAACGGCACAATCGGCAATGCAGCCACCAGCAAAAACGGCAGCACAAACCTCCACGGAGGAATGCCCCAATGCGTGCGCGACAGGTTTCGATAATGGTCAGCCAGAATGCCCGCGTAGCTGAGCAGGAAGGTAATTTTCACCGGCTCCCACGGCGTGGTGTTGCCAAGAGACTTGCCGCGTTCAGACAGAAAAATGGCGATGAAGGCAAACGGCAACGTAGTCAGCAACCCGATCAGAAAGCTGTTGCGTTGCAGCAAAAGCAAAACATCGTCTCGGCGCACAAACGCAAATGCCACCGCAAATCCTAAAAAGGCCGCCAAGGGAATCAATGTGGAAACGGAGGTAAAAATGCGTCCAATCGTCCAGTATTGCGGTTCGTTCGTTTCGACAGGAGTTGTGGTCTGAAGCTGAAAGTTTGGATCGCCAAACAAGGCCTTTTTCTTTTCGGCGTCGTAAAACTGATTGATGCTTTTGTATTGCTGGACCCTGGCTTTGGCCAGCCGGGCTTGCCGGACTTCGGCGCGATTTCCGGCGGCATACTCAGGATCGGTAAACAGCCGGTATTGAACAAATTGGCCTACGCTGAAAAGCAGAATCGCAACGGTGAACAGCGTCAGATCGCCTGCGTATTTGTGCCGCCGCGCAAACCATACGAAGATGAAAAAGATGGGAATGAACAGCGCCAGATCGCGGCAAGCCAGCAACACCGACGGCGAAAAGCCGCGCGCAACTCCAGCCCGGTAAATGGCCACATACGCCAGCGCGTCCAACACCACCAGCAACAGCAGCAATAATAAGTGCGAAGAGGGGCGATTTTTCATGCCTGCAATTGACGAATGCCTCGAAAGTTTTGTTCTGGATTTGTTTTTTTCACTTGAACGGACGACATCATAAGCTGCTTAGGAAAAGGCAAACAACTCTTCTCATAAAGTTTGCGACATATCAGGCAATTAACGAATCCGCATCGGATTCAGGAAAAGTGACCATCCAATAAATGTCTTTAAGTTGCAATGCTACGCCGAGGGATTCCAGTACAACCTGGCTTTCAAGCCCGATGATATCTGACCGCAACCATCTTCCGTCGGGCTGACGAAGATACTGAATAACGTGAGGACGTTCGGAAGTAACCAGCAAATACTCTCGAAAGGTGGCAATTGCCTGATATGCAAGAAACTTGGCGTCTCGATCATAATTGCCTGTCGAAGGTGACAAGACCTCAACGATCAAAATCGGATTAACCAGGATGTCATGCCCACGCATTTCTTCGAAAATCGCTTCGCCGCAAACCACGGAAGCGTCTGGAAAGCGAAACGGCGGTGCTTGAGAGGTTTTCACAGCCTGGTTGCCATCGAAGACTTCACAAGGTTTCCCGTCAAGAAGCTCTCCTAATTTTCGGCTGATGTTTCGAGTTGCCCGATTATGCGACTTCTTGCCACCAGCCATCGAAACAACCTCACCGTCAAAATACTCTAGACGCTCCTCAGATTTGTGCAGGAGATCTAGATATTCATCTAGTGAGTATTTTCTTTCGGGTAAAGCTGACATCTTCGTTCTCCATTCGCGGGTGAAATTCGCTGCGATTCTACCTCATCTCTGGCATCGCGGGCAGAAGTAAGTCGAGCGTCCGCCTTGCGCCAACCGTTGAATCTCATCACCGCAGGTCAAACACGGCAACCCTTCGCGTTCGTAAACCAGCCAACTATCTTCGTACGCGCCGTCTCCGTACCGGCCATACACTTCGCGCGGATCGGTTTCAAGCGTGCTGCCTGCTTCGATGGCTTCAGTTAGCACGGCGACGATTTCGCTGTGCAGGGATTCAGCGCGAAGCCGCGAAAGTTTGTTCGCTGGAAGCTGCGGATTGATCTTCGCCCGGTGCAGCGCTTCGGCGGCGTAAATGTTGCCAAGCCCGGCGACGCGCGTTTGATCCAGTAGGAACAACTTGATGGCTTGTTTGCTGCGCTTCAATGCTTCATGCAGGTACTCGGCGCTGAACGCCACGTCAAACGGTTCCGGAGCCAGCTTGCTCAGATGGGAAACCGA
>CAZXHW010001126.1:0-2270 GCA_964639915.1 uncultured Heliomicrobium sp. | reverse complement strand
TTCGGGAACGAACGGCTTGCATGGCGCGGCGTACCTGTTTCGACAGAACGACCAGTTACAGGCGCGCAATCCGCTGTTTCAGTTTCAGCGCGACCCGCTGACAGGCAAATTTATTCCCAACACACTCAGGAATCAATTTGGCGGCAGCATCGGCGGCCCGATCATCAAAAACAGGCTTTTCTTTTTCGGCGATTACGACGGTTTGCAAAGCCGCGTTGGAGGCTCGCGCTTGTTGACGGTTCCGACGGCAGCAGCACGGCAAGGCGACTTGAGCGCTTATGGCATCAACATTTACGACCCGGTGACGACACGCACGGATGCCAGCGGCAATCTTGTCGCGCGCGATCAATTTGCTGGAAACAGAGTTCCCACAAATCGTTTGTCGCCACAGGCGCTGAACATTCTGCGGCTGATTCCTTTGCCCAATGTCGCTAACGCTCCGGCCAACGGAACGCTGGATAACTTCGTCGCTTCGGGCAGCGAAGGCTTCGACAAAGACAGTTTCGACATTCGCATTGATGCCAAAAGCTCCGAACGACTGAACATGTTCGGGCGATACAGCTTCGCTGATTTTTCGATCAACGGTCCAACTGCTTTCGGCGATGCTGGTGGAATGGAACTGGTTTCACTTGGCGGAGCTTCAAAGGTTCGTAATCAGAGCATCGCTTACGGCTTCGATTACACCTGGAACTCATCGCTGGTGACAGATTTTCGATTTGGTTTTTTTCGCTACAAGGTGAATGTGCTGCCGGCCGATTTTGGCAAAAACACTTCCAGCGAAGTTGGCGTTCCCGGATTGAATTTGGATCAATTCAGTTCCGGCTTGTTCGCGGGATTTGTGATTGATCCACGCAGGCAGACTTTGACAGGAGGCTTCAGCCTTGGTTCTGACGAATTGCGAAAAGGCTTCAATTTCGGCTACGGCCAATTCGTCAACCGTTGCGGCTGCCCGCTGGATCAGGACGAAAGCCAATTCCAGTTGGTCAGCAACACGACAAAGCTTTCAGGCAATCACACGGTGAAGTTTGGCATGGACGTTCGCCGCGCTTTCAACTTGCGCGTGCCTTCCGACCTGCATCGTTCTGGCGAATTGATTTTTGACACCGGGCGGACTCGCGGAGTGATGGGCGGCGGGCTTGGTTTGGCGACCTTTCTGCTTGGTGATGTAAGCAGCTTTGGGCGGTACATCAGCACCAACACGGACGCGCGCGAACGTCAGTGGCGACATTTTTATTATGGCCAGGACACCTGGCGAGTGACGCCAAAGCTAACGGTCAATTATGGTTTGCGGCTGGATGTGATCAATCCGCAATCTGTCAATCAGGCAGGCAACGGCGGCTTCCTGGATTTGGCAACCGGCGAAATCAAGGTTGCGGGCGTGGGGGATACGCCGCTGAATGGAGGCGTTGAAAACACTCTAAATCCCGCTCCGCGATTGAGCTTCGCTTACAAAGCTACGGAAAAACTGGTGGTGCGCGCCGGTTACGGACGCAGTTTTGACATTGGCGTGTTCGGATCGTTGTTCGGCCATACCGTGACGCAAAATTTGCCTGTGCTGGCAGTGCAACGAATTAACGCGCCATCGAACTTTGACCGTGTCTTTAACTTGGCGTCTGGACCTCCAGCGTTCACTGCGTTTTATGGGTTGAATGCCACGCCGAAAAACGGCGGCCAGCCAAATTCTTCGTTGCCATCAAACGGAAAATTCTTTTTGCCTGACGGAGTTTTTGCCCGCGCCATTCCTGACAAACAGCGGCTTCCCACGCTGGATGCCTGGAACCTGACGGTTCAGTACCAGTTGACGCCGACGGTTGCCGTCGAAGCGGCTTACGTTGCAAACAAAGGCACGCACGTGTTCGCGGGTGATGGACCGCAATTTGATGTCAATCAGCCTACGCTGGAAGGTTTTGGCACCTTGTCACGCGATGAACGCCGTCCATTGTTCAAACAGTTTGGCTGGACGCAGCAGATAGATTACTTCTGCAACTGCGCTGACAATCGTTACGACTCCGCGCAGTTCAAGCTGACCAAACGATTTTCAGAAAGCAGGTTCGGCAGCCAGGCGATTCTGATGCACTACACTTTGCAGCGATCATTGCAGGACGCACAGGATTATTTCATCCACGATGCTGCGCTCAATCGCGGCGTCGCCGATTGGGATCGAACCCATAACTTTGTTTTTTCGCACGTTTGGGAATTGCCGATTGGGAAAGGGAAGAAGCTGTTTGGCGGAGTTTCGCGAGCGGCAGAGTGGCTGGTTGGCGGCTGGC
>CAZXHW010001125.1:0-2272 GCA_964639915.1 uncultured Heliomicrobium sp. | reverse complement strand
CCGCCCGACGAGCCGCCGGGAACACACTGCGGGCGACACAACGAAAGAGATGCGCCTCGCCGCCCGCTAATCTGGACGCGTCCACCTGACTGCGCGAGATGCCGCGCACGGAGGCCAATGCAATCAGCGTCACGAGTGGCACACCGAAGGTGGCAAAGGCCAGCAGCGTTCCGGTGAAGCCGGACAGGAGTCCGCCTGCCGGGAAACCAAGCCCGATCCGTAACATGGAGAAGCCTATGGCGATGATGAACGACGGCACGAGCAACGGAAGGGTAATAAGCGTCAGCAGGAGACTTCGGAGAGGGAACTGGTAAAGTCCAGCTACCACGCCAATCGGCAAGCCGACAACCACGGAGAGGATCGCCACCGCCAGTGCAACCGCCAGACTGTGGCTGAGCAAGCTGGCAAACCCGGTGGTGAATACCGGTAGGGAAGTTTGGGGCACACTACTGAGCGTGACGAGTGGAGTGATGCTCGGCGCTAACGCGACCAGCAACCCGGCCGCAATTCCAACGATGCGCCACTTACCCGGACGTTCCAAAATCGCGCATGAAATCATGGAGCACTCATCTTTGCCGCCCACTCCTTGAGAAAGCCGCGTGACAGATCCTCCAGCCGAGCGCCGAGCTTTTCGTAGTCCACGCTCATCGTCTTGATGTCCTCGACGCGCTTCACGTTGGGCGGCACGGACACGCCGGGACGCAATGGCATTTGCGCGGCTTCGCCAGCGGCGAGCGCCTGTTCGGCCTCCGCTGTGAGCAAGTAATCAATGAACTTCTTGCCGTTGGCCGGGTTTGGATCGTTGGCAATCAGCACGACGGCGTTGGGAATCAAAAGCGTGCCTATGCCGTCCTGGTCTGGATAAATCACACTCACGGGTTTGCCATCGTTGATGGCCACTGTTCCGTCGTCGGTGTCGGCAATGCCAAACGCGAAGTCGCCCGCGGCGACGCGGCGTTTTACTTCGCCGTTCGACGACAGCATCTTCACTTCGTTCGCTCGCAGGCCGTCGAAGAACTCTTTCGCCTTTGCTTCGCCCATCGTTTCAAAAAGCGCTGCGGCGTGCATCGAAGTCGTGCCGAAAAGTGGATTCGCCAGACACGCCTTGCCTTTCCACTTCGGGTCGAGGAAGTCGTTGAGCGACTTCGGCGCTTGGCCACGGGCGACCAGATTCGTGTTGTAGATGATCACGCGGGCGCGGGCGGAGAGCGACTGCCAGTGTCCGGCAGGGTCGTTGTATTGCGTCGGCATTCCGGCGGCGTTACCGGAATGGTAAGGCGCGGAGACGCCTTTCTTTTTCAGGATGGCAGCGCGAATGGGGTCACCGCTCCAAAACACGTCGGCTTGCGGGCGATCCTTTTCCGCGATCAACCGATTCAGCAGGCCGCTGCTTTTGGTCTCCTCGGTGTCGGGCACGAGCTTGACCTCGATGCCAGACTGCTTTTGGAACTGTTCGCAGATGGGCCGGGCGAACACGTCGTCCACCGACGTGTAAACGACGACGGTGTTGGAAGGCGTGTCGCCGGGCTTGCAGCCGCCGAGCAACGCCAGAGCAAACAGCAGCGAAAAGGTTTTCTTCATGGCGTGACTTCCACCATTCCCACGGTCAGCCGTTTCGGCGCTTTGCCGACCTTGACCGTGCGGACGACTTTGCGGGCGGCAACATCAACGATGCTCACGTCACCCGATCCGGTGTTGCTGAGGACGGCCAGTTTGCCGTCCGGCGTGAACTCCAGCCAGTTCGGATCGCGCCCGACTTGCACTTTGCCCAGCACGCGATGGTCGGCGGTGCTGAGGACAGTCGCGTCGTCGGTGGTTTGCGTGGCAATCCAAAGCTCCCGACCGTCGGGCGTGACCGCGATGCCGTGCGCGTCCTTGCCTTCGGAGGCGAATTTCGATTCGCCCAACGCGATGCGGTCCACGACCTGTTTCTTTTCCGGGTCAATCACCAGCGCGCCGTTCAGCCAGCGGATGGTCTGGTAAATCTTTTTGCCGTCCGTGGTCTGCGCCAGCACGCGCGGCCAGGTGAACAGCGGAGTCGCTCCGGTGACTTCCAACGTCGCCACGTCCATCTCGACGAGCTTCATGTCGCCTTCGCTGGTGACATAAAGCTTCTTGCCGTCAGGCCGCAGCATGACGATGTGCGGGCCGCGTCCGATGGGCACGGTCTTGACGACTTTGCGCTCGGTAGTGCTGACGACGGCGATCGTGCCGTTCTTATTGAGCGTCACGAACACGTATTGACCGTCCGGTGAAGCGATGAGTTGATTCG
>CAZXHW010001124.1:0-2278 GCA_964639915.1 uncultured Heliomicrobium sp. | reverse complement strand
GAATCACACAAAGATTTTTGCGCGAAGGAAGGGTTGAGCTTCAAATTGTTGGCTGACACTGAAGCCAAAGTTTCTGCCGCTTACGGTTCGATCATGGAAATTCAGGACAAGAAGCTCTCCGCCCGTAACACCTTCATCATTGATCCTCAGGGTAAGGTTGCCAAGGTCTTTCCGGGCGTCAAAGTCGCCAAACATAGTGAAGAAGTACTGGCTGCACTGGCTGAGCTTCAGAAGAAGTAATGCCTGTTTTGAAAACTATGCCCTTTCACACAAGTGCTGATTGGCCTGCTGCGTCGCGGGCCAATCAGCCCACAAGGAGAAAAAAGAAGTATGAAGAGAACTGATGTTGTTATTTATGGGGTCGCTCTGACATTCCTTATGGTTGTGAGCAGTGGCTGTCACAAAATGTCTGCCACCAGCGCATCACCAGCTCCAGCGACACCGGCTGCTGCTGTTGCGCCAACGCAAAATCCTGAAGATGCAATGCCGCGCGTTTCTGTGGAAGAAGCCAAGGCGGCAGTGGCCAAGGGAGAAGCCGTTCTGGTGGATGTTCGCGGCCCGGATGCTTACAAAATGGCCCATATCAAAGGTGCGATTGACCATAGTTTGAGCCGCATGGAAATGGGCGATTTTGAGAAATTGCCGAAAGACAAACGCATCATTGCGTATTGCAGCTGTCCTACGGAGCATTCCAGCGCGCGCGCTGCTATGGTGCTGCAAAAAGCAGGGTTTCAGAATGCTGGCGCATTGGTTGGCGGAAACGCAGCCTGGGAAAATTCGGGCGGCGAAATGGTGAAAGCACCACCTCCGACTCCTGAATCCCCGGCCAAGGCACAGGACATGAAAGCGAAGACAAAAGCCAAATCCTAAATCGTGGCGCAAAACTTTTAGACAGGATGATCAGGATTTTTCAGGATGATGATTTAGCGGAAGCATACTTCCCAGGTCAATCCTGAAGCATCCTGAAAATCCTGTCTAAAAATATGTTTGGAATCATGTCCTGGCAATTCTCTTTGCCGGAAAAAGAATGTAACCTCCAGCCATTCGCAAGTGTCTGCATAAAATAGAATCTCAACTCTCAACAACGCGAGGACTTACCAGACATGACGACCAGATTTCTGTTTTTGGCTGTGATTTTGTTTGCAGTCGGATCAATCGCTCAGGCTCACTTCGAACTTATGAAGCCGCAGCAATCTACTGGCGAGCTTCGTATTGAAGTCAAAGATTCTGCTGGCAAAAATCTGGCTGCTTCGGGCACTGTAACCGGTTTGACTACTGGCGTCAGTCGTAGTTTTCAGACCGATGCCCAGGGACAATTTGTCTTGTCGGGATTGAGCTTGGGCCGTTACCGGTTGGAAGTTTCACAGGCAGGATTTGCCACTCAGTCAATGCTGGTTGAGATTCAATCGGCGACACCCGTCACGCGCACAGTTACGATGACTGTGCGCGGACTGGCGTTCAATGTTGACGTGGTTGCTTCGACTCCACTGCCAGGCGCTGACCTGGGCGCAGACGAAATTGCAGCGCCCGTGCAGGCTGCGCCCTTGCGCGATCTTCAATCAAGCAACGCGCTGGACGTGTCGGACTTTCTAAATCGCAGGCTCCGGGCGGTTCACATCAACGAAGTTCAGGGCAATCCTTATCAGGCAGATGTGAATTATCGCGGCTACACGGCTTCGCCGCTGCTGGGCACGCCGCAAGGATTATCGGTCTATCTGGATGGAGTCAGGCTGAACCAGCCGTTTGGCGATGTCGTCAGTTGGGATTTAATTCCGCGCGTTGCCATTGCCGAAGTCGCGCTGGTTCCGGGATCGAATCCGCTCTTTGGGTTGAACACCTTGGGCGGCGCGTTGGTGATGCAATCCAAGGACGGATTGAGCTCACCCATAACATCCCTGGAAATTAGCGGCGGCAGTTTCGGACGGTTGATGGGCGAACTGGAACATGGCGGTTCGAATGGCAAAGGATTGCATTGGTACGGGGCCAGTTCGCTGTTTTTTGAAGATGGCTGGCGAACGGACTCGCCGTCAAACGTGCGTCAGTTTTTCGGAAAACTTGGCTGGCAGCGCGAACGAACTTCGCTGGGAGCGACCGTCGCTTATGCCAACAATTCCCTGATCGGTAATGGGTTGCAGGAACAGCGTTTTTTGGATCGGGATTACAGCAGCGTCTACACCAAACCCGACATCACCGCCAATCGCGCGCCGTTTTTCAATTTCAATGCCCGGCATGGATTCACCAGCCGCCTTGCCATTTCCGGCAACGCCTATTTCCGTTC
>CAZXHW010001123.1:0-2281 GCA_964639915.1 uncultured Heliomicrobium sp. | reverse complement strand
GAACATAGCGTCCATATAGGAGCATGCGATAGTAGAGGGGCTATTTTCCGTCCTACAGCAATTTTCCTGGATTGAAAGAAGCCGTTGACAATCTTTCGTGTTGGCAGTTCACTTGGGCACCGAGCTAGTTCCGCGAGCCAGCAAATCAAATTGAGCACCCGGAACCGACTCAGTTAGCAATAATTCAATTCAGAAAGGTGACGAAATGAGGTTTTTGATTACGGGTGGAGCCGGGTTTATCGGCTCGCATTTAGCGGAAAGGCATTTGAAGCGCGGTGATGAAGTTTACATCATTGACGATCTTTCAACCGGTTCGATGGAAAACATCGAACACATTAAAACTCATCCTGGGTTTCATTACACACTGGATTCGGTGACCAACCAGCAATTGGTGGCGGAACTGGTTGATTTGTGCGATGCGACTTACCATTTGGCGGCAGCAGTCGGCGTCAAGCTGATTGTCGAAAGTCCGGTTCGCACCATCGAAACCAACATTCGCGGCACTGAAATCGTGCTGGCTCATGCGGCGAAAAAGCGGAAACGAGTGCTGATCACTTCAACTTCTGAAGTGTATGGCAAACGCGAAACCATTCCCTTTCGCGAAGATGACGATCTGGTGATGGGAGCCACAAACAAAGGCCGTTGGAGCTATGCCTGCTCAAAAGCCATTGATGAATTTCTGGCAATTGCGTATTGGAAGGAAAAGAAAGTCCCGACGGTAATCGCGCGCCTGTTCAACACCGTCGGTCCCAGACAAACCGGTCAGTATGGGATGGTCGTTCCGAATTTTGTCCGCCAGGCATTAGAAGGCAAAGAAATTACAGTTTATGGCGATGGCTCGCAAAGCCGTTGTTTCACGCACGTTTCGGATGTAGTCGGCGCTCTAATGAAGCTAATTGATCATCCCCAAGCCATGGGTGAGGTCTATAACATTGGCAGTGCTCAGGAAGTCACCATTTTGCAACTGGCTGAACGGGTCAAGGCGTTAACGGAAGCCGATTCACCCATCTCGTTTTTGCCTTATGACAAGGCTTACGAAGCGGGCTTTGAAGACATGCTCCGCCGAGTGCCCGACATTTCCAAAATCCATAACCTGGTGGGTTATCAACCCACCTTCAGCCTGGACGAAATTTTGAAGGACGTGATTGCTTACCAGCGGGAAAAGCGAAAATAACCTGCTCGCCATTGCCAAAAACTCACCTGTGAAAAATTGCCTGAAAATTTGAACTTTAGGCTATGAAATAAGACAATCCCCGCGTCATGATCAGTCGCAAGCAGCATTTGCGATTGATCACGGACAACGGTCTTGCGCGGAGAGTAGGTTCTAGCATCGGTGCCCCGCGCTTGCGCTCACGCTCCGGCCTTTTAGGGATGCAACGGATCGTGGGCTGAACGGCGGGTTGTCCCACAAACCCGCCAATCAATTCTCAAAGCGAGATTCCTTGTAATCCCGGCGGTTCTTCCGCCCAAACTGCCTTCCTTTCAGCAGTTCACCAGCCTGTCTAAAACTCATTTGGGGAAAGTCCCCCAACCAATGAGCGAAAAATCCCACATTGTGAATTCAAGATCGCTCTGTTTTCAGTAACTTGCAGACGGAATAGCAATTGCCTTTTCTTTGAACAAAGCTTGATAAGCAGAAGGAGGCAGTGATGAAGAAATTTACAACCATTCGTACACAACTCAACGCACGACATGACGGAATCCTGAAAAGGCTGGAGAGGATTTCCCTGGATCGGCGGCATGCCGATCAACCGCTCAATGCTGATTTTGAAGAGCAGGCAATCGAAGTTGAAAACGATGAGGTGTTGGACGCTTTGGACGGCCAGATACGCAACGAGCTAAAGCAAATTGAAAAAACTTTGAGCCGCATGGACAAGGGCCTGTATGGCAAATGCGAAGATTGCGGCCAGGCCATTGCGCCAAAACGGCTGGAAGCGCTGCCTTACACCACGCGCTGCATTGGTTGCGAAGAAAAATTCCAGCAGGAAGCCGTCCTTGCTGGCTAACCATAGACTGAGGAGGTGGAGTGTGATCAAGGAAGTATCAGGAGACATCTTGTTAAGCAAAGCCCGCGTCATCGCGCATGGAATTGCGCCTAATGATCATTTCAATTCGGGATTGGCGCTGGACCTGCGCGAACAATGGCCGGCGATGTATCAGGATTTTCGCCACTTCTGCCATGCCGAACACCCAAAGCCGGGAGAAACCTGGACCTGGGCCGGAACAGAAGGCAAACGCATCGTCAATCTGTTTACTCAGGAGCCTCCGTCAACTCACCAAG
>CAZXHW010001122.1:0-2288 GCA_964639915.1 uncultured Heliomicrobium sp. | reverse complement strand
GCGAAGATGTTGGCCTTGGCCTGCATGCAGAACGGCGCATTGTGATGCTCGTTCAGCATGATGCCGTCGATGCCGACCTCCTCGGCCAGCATGTATTGCTCGATGTAGTTGTTGTAGAGCCGCGAGCCGGCGACCGGATCGAAATGCTTGTTGGGGAACATCAGCGCCGTGGCGCCGAAATCGCGGCCGGCCTCTTCGGAGTAGGCCGACATCGGCTGCTCGGTGAAATACATCAGGTGCATGGCGATGACTCCCGACCGATGGAAAAGCTGGCCGGCAGCTTAGCGTTGCACCGGCCTGCGAGCTACCGGCAGCAGCCGGCAGCGGTCGGCGGTTTCAGCAGGCGAATTGTGCCCGCGGCGTCAGATGGGGCGTCAGATGATGAACAGATCCGTCGCGCTGACGGGCGAACCCGGCGTATCCAGGAGCCGGACGATTTCGACGATACCGGCGCTCGTCGAGGCCGTGTCGGCATCATAGAGGATACGTTCCTCCATCCCATTGGCGATGAGGAAGAAGGCGGCCCCGGTATGGTCGCCTCCGGCCATCGCGGCATCCAGGGCATCGTAGAAGGCTGCATTGAACGTCGAACCAATGAAGGTCGCATAGTAGAGTTCACTATCCGGCTTGGCCGCCAGATCGGCCAGAACGGCCGCCTGATCTCCGCTGAAGTCCATATTGCCCGTAGCGGAGAGATTGCCGGTTCCCAGGTTGCCGAAGGCGGCATCGTCAAACTCGAAACGGTCGAAAGCAGAGGAGAAGTTCGCCGCCTGCATCTCGTCGCCGGAACCGGGCGTGACACCGCCATCGGTGACAGACAGGTACCGATATCTGTCCGCGGAACCACTGAAAAGAGGATCCCAATCCAGACGATCGGAGCCGCCACCGCCAATGATGACGTCGCTGCCGTTATTGCCCGCGAGATCGTCGGCGCCCGAGCCGCCTTCGATGGTGTCGTTGTTGGGAGATCCAACGATCACCGCTCCCAGGCCGCTATTCGTCAACGTCCAGCCGCTCGGGCCCTCGTCGTTCATGACGTTCAGATTCCACCCGCTGGCATCGACGCTCGCGGTGCCCTCATTGGATTGACTCGGAGCGAGCCAACTGGCGGCCAGCGTTGCCGTGACGGTTGCGCCATCGGACACTACCAACCGATCACCATCCCCCAAGTCCGTGATGGTGTCGGTCCCGGCGTTCACGTTGAAGGTGTCGTCACCGCCGCCACCAGTCATCATGTCGTTGCCGCCGTTGCCGGTGAGGCTGTCATTTCCATTACCGCCGACCAGCGTGTCGCTGCCTGTGCCACCGGCGATGGTGTCGCCGAGAGCGGACCCGGTGAGGGTTGCCGCGCCACCACTGTTCGTCACCGTCCAGCCGGACGCGCCAGCCGCCTTGGAAAGATCGAGGACGAACCCTGCAGCGTCGACACTGGCGCTGCCGGCGTTCGAAGAGGCTGACGTGCCGGCTGCCCAATCGGCTGCCAGAGTCGCGAAGACCGCAGCGCCGGCAAACACCTTCAGCTGATCTCCGCCCCCCAGATCGATGACCGTGTCTATCCCGGAATCCACGTTGAACCCGTCGGCGCCGCCGCCGCCCCTCATGATGTCGGCACCGCCACCGCCGGTGATGAACTCGGAACCCATGCCGCCGATGAAGCTGTCGTCCTTGGCGGATCCGATGAGGGTCGCGATCGCCCCGTTGTTCGTGACGGTCCAACCATTGCTTCCGGTCGCCATGGTCAGAGTGACCACCGAACCCATGGTCGAGATCGTCGCGGCGCCGTTGTTCGATGTCGCGGCCGACGCCGTCCAGGCCCCGGTCACTGCGGCGTTGAGGGTCGCACCGCTCGAGACAACGACGATATCGCCCGCCGCCAGGTCGGTGATGGTGTCGGTCCCGGCGTTCACGTTGAAGGTGTCGTTTCCGTTGCCGCCGGTCATGGTGTCGTCGTCGCCGTTGCCGGTCAGGATGTCGTTGCCGGCGCCACCGGTCAGCTGGTCGGCCTGATTCGAGCCCGTCAGGGCGGCAGCGGCACCGGTATTGGTCAGGCCCCATCCATTGGGGCCGGCCGCGGCTGAAACATTGAGGGCGAAGCCGGCCACCGTAACGTTCGCGGTGCCGGCGTTCGACGACGACGCCGACGCGGTCCAGCCCCCGGTCGTCGCGTTGAGGGTCGCGCCGCTCGAGATCACGACGACGTCGCCGTTGGCCAGGTCCGTGACGGTGTCGGTCCCGGCAGTCACATTGAAGGTGTCGTTGCCACCACCGCCGGTGATGGTGTCGTTGCC
>CAZXHW010001121.1:0-2291 GCA_964639915.1 uncultured Heliomicrobium sp. | reverse complement strand
GAATCAGGCAGGCAAAGCCGGACAGCTTTACCCAACTTTGTTCGAGGAGGTTGTCATGAAACGAATTTGTTCAGTGGTGCCAAAAATAGCTCTGGTGAGTGCTGTCTTGTTTGTGGCCAGTGCCCAAAGTCTGGCGCAGGATTCCGGCCATTTGATGCTGTCAAAAAACTTCAATGGGGTCGTTACACGTTCAGCGGTTGAAATCGGTTTAACAGCCAATGCCGATTGCGACCAAACCAAAACTTTCATTCCCGAAAACAGCAAACTGGTGACGCAAAACTTTGTGTTGAATGCCGACAGTAATGGAGTCGGAACATTCAATGGCACGGCGTATATCGTCACACCTGCGGGTAGAGTTGTTTTGAGCGGCATATTGAAAGGAACAGTCGGCATCAACACGCGATGCAATGCGAATCGTAGCTGCCGCCAGCCCTGGCATCTGGAAGGGTTGTTTGAATCAACGCCCAGTTCAATGGACCGCGCGGTACTCAGGTCAGCATCTGATGTCAAAATTGTGCCAATGGTGTTGAACTTTTCCGGCGATCTAAACCCGCAATCAACTGCTTCAACACCAATTTATCAAGGCCGGTTGGATGGCCTGGTTCCGGCGCTGCCTGCGGAAGTGGACCGCATTACAATTACACAGGACAAACTGAGTTACGTTCTAAATGATGTGATTAACGCGACGGTGGTGAACGATTCGACCGAAACAATACAGACGTGGGATAAGCGCTCGTTTTGCAGCGTTTTGCAGCTTCAAATTCTGGATGGAAACCAGTGGAATGACACCGGCTTTTGTCCGATCAAAGCCCCTTCGCTGCCGATTACCATCGCACCCGGATCAAAGTTTTCAGTTCAAATGACGCCGTCTGAAATTATTGAACCGCTGAAAGTGGGAACTTACCGCATCGCCCTGACCTTTATGTTTGTCAGTGGAAATGTGCCTCTCAGTGATACTTTCGTCGTCTACTCGCAACAATTTCGGGTGGCTGGGCAAATCCCTTCAAATCAAGTGATTATTGACACCAGTAAGTCAGGATATGTGGAGCAGGAAGCTGTTTTCCTGCGCGTCAATAACGATACTCCACAAAACGTGGTGGTATATGACCACCAATCCTTCTGTTCCATTGTCACGGTTCAAAAACAGGAAGGCGGTAATTGGGTAAATCTTTATGAGTGTTTGCTGGCGACGCCGAGCAAGCCTGTGAAGATTGCTTCGCGCTTAGAGATTGAACTAAAGCTGCCGACTGATGACGTCACCACAAAGCTGGCGCAGGGGACTTACAGGTTGCAAACAACTTATTGGAATCTGGACGCAAATGGGAATCCTGTTGGAAATCCTTCCAACATCTACAGCGCTACATTTTCGGTGACTGGGAAGTAGCTGCGATAAAACAAAAGCGGGGGCGGAATAATCGCCCCCTAAATCTTTCTCTTGCTTGGCCCATCCGCCTGACGCATACTCCCGCCGTCGCCAATCACAAGCTAATCAAAACTTTATGTCGCTCGGTTGAGGATCGAACGTATGTCTTACGCAGGGATCATTTGGCTGATTTTGGCAGCCATTTTTATCGGTCTGGAAGTGCTGACACCCGGATTTTTCTTGCTTTGGTTTGGGGTGGGCGCGCTGGTGGCGGCATCACTGGCGTTGTTGGGCGTTGGCAGCGCTGCCGCTCAAATCATCGTGTTTCTGCTGGTGTCGGTCGCGTTGCTGATTGCTTCGCGAACCATCTTCGACAAATTCCTGCCAATTTCTTCTTCCGCGCAAAGCTTGAAAACCAACGTTGAAACGATGATCGGGCAAGTCGGCACAGTGGTCGAATCCAGCCGGGGCGCTCTGAACGAAGCCGCAGTCAAAGTTTACGGTTCGACCTGGACGGCGTTTCCCATTGAAGGCGAAAAGCCTCTGGCCGAAGGCGAAACTGTCGCCATTGAACGCATCGAAGGCAACTCAATTTTTGTCCGCCGCCCCAATCGCCGCGCACTGCGGTTCAGCGAAACATCCGAAGAAATTTAGAACCACCAATTACTCAGGAGTCAATCTATGGAATTGCTTATCCCTTTGCTGGTCTTGGTCGTGGTCGTGCTTTTCGTTGCCGCCAAAACCATTCGCATTGTTCCTCAGGCTACCGTGCAGATTATCGAACGGCTTGGCAAGTTTGATCGGGCCGCTGTCAGCGGATTGAATATTCTGATTCCATTTCTTGACAGGCCGCGTTCGGTCAACTGGTCTGGCAGCAAGCCGGGAGTGACGCAGATTGATTTGCGCGAACAGTTTACAGACCTGTTGC
>CAZXHW010001120.1:0-2301 GCA_964639915.1 uncultured Heliomicrobium sp. | reverse complement strand
CGGGTTGCCGTCTTTTTGAAATGTCCCGTTCGCGCCTCTGTTGGAAAGCGGCAAAGCATTAATGCCGCCCGCTGAGACGACTCCGGGCATATTCGTCAGCCCTTCCAGCAGTTGTTGGTGGAATTGCTGCAACCGCTGCTCCTGCTGTTTGTCCACGGTCGTCGGCAATGACAAGGTCATGACAACGGCATTTTCCGGCTTAAAGCCCGTATCGGTTTGCATCAACCGCAAAAAGCTGCGTCCGATCAGTCCCGCGCCAATCAACAACACCAAGGTTAGCGCGATTTGGGCGACGATCAGCCCCTGGCGCAAATGCTGACTCAGACGCGATGCCGAATAGCCGCGCCCACTTTCTTTCAACTGATGTTGTAAATCCGAGTTGGAAATGCGTGCAGCAGGCAAACTTCCCAACGCGACGGCAATCGCAAAAGCGAGCCCTAACGTAAACAGCAACGCTCGCCAGTTAACGGCGATTTCCTGTACACGCGGCAAATTGTTTTGATTGAGGCTTAGCAGAACGTCCACGCCCCAAAAGGAAAGCAGGATTCCCAGCGCTCCGGCGCAGATCGTGAGCAGCAGGTTTTCGGTGATAAATTGCCGCGCCATCCGCCAACGCGAAGCGCCCAGTGCAGCGCGCAACGCAAATTCGGACGACCGTAACGTAGCTTGTGCCAGCAATAGATTGGCCACGTTGGCGCAGGCAACCAGCAACAACAATCCGACTGCGCCAAACATCAGCCACAGACCGGACCGCGCTTCGGTGGTCAGGAATTCTTGCAGCGGCACAACGGCTAAATCCACCATATCCACTTTTTTGCCGTATTCCTGGCGCATCTGTTTACCAAGGGCGCTAAGGTCAGCGCGCGCCTGTGCCAGTGGAATGTTTTCCCGAATTCGCCCTACGACAGACCAATTGTGCGCCGTGCGCGCGGTTTGCACAGGTTCCGTTTCGCGCGGCACCCAGACTTCCGCTTCTTGCGGGTAGCTGAACCCGGCAGGCATGACGCCGATGACAGTAAACGCTGGCCCATCCACGTTAATTGTCGCGCCACTGAAATCCGGGCGTCCGCCCAGACTGCGCTGCCAAAATCCGTGGCTGACAATCGCAACGTTTGCGCCTGCGCCGGGTTTGGTTTCATCGGAAGCAAAACTGCGTCCCATCGCGGGTTTGACGCCCATCACATCAAAGAATTCATTCGACACCCAATAGGCGCGCGCGCGAACCGGCTCTTTGCCTCCTGTGATGACCACCGTGCCGCCGGAAAATTGAGCCAAGGATTCCAGGCTGTGCTGCCGTTCTCGCACGTCTTTATAATTTGGCTCGGCGACACGAATCGAAACGCCGCGCTCGTTGACTTCACGAATTTGCACGATGCGCTCAGCATTCGGATATGGCAGCGTACGTAATAAGACAGCGTCCACAATGCTGAAAATCGCTGTGGCGGCACCAATTCCCAGCGCTAGCGAAAGCACCGCCGTCACGGCAAAGCCCGGTTTTTTCCACAACATACGCACGCCATAGCGAAGGTCTTGAAGGAAGTTTTGCATAAATTCTCCTGAAAAGTAGTCGGTAGTCGGTAGTCTGGAGATGGTTAGTGCCGCCAACGACTGACTCCCGAATCCCGGCTACTCGTATCTAAGCGCAATCATCGGATCCACTTTCGTCGCGCGCCAAGCGGGGATCAAACAGGCCACCAGCGCAACCAAGGTCAATCCAAGCACAATCACACCGTAAGTCACTGGATCAGTGGCTTTTACGCCAAAGAGCATGCGCGACAGGTTCATCCAGCTTTCCAGGTATTTCGTCAGCACGTACGAGCCGACCAAACCAAGCGCAATGCCGAGCAAAGCCAGAATCATTCCCTGTCGCATGACCATTTTCAGCACGTCGCTGCGTTCCGCTCCCAGGGCCATGCGGATGCCGATTTCGTGCGTGCGCTGAGAAACCGCGTAAGCCATCACGCCGAACAATCCGATGGACGCGAGTTGTTGGGCGAGCAGTCCGAATAGCGTCATCAATTTGGCGAACAGCCGTTCCATTCGCAGCGTGTTTTCAGCCTGCTCAACCTGAGTTCGGATGTCGGCCAGCGGCAGTTTTTCTTCGACTTCACGCATTGCCTGACGAATGGCGGCGATTGAATTGTTGGGGTCTCCGACGGTTCGGACTTCGATGGTCGAACCGCTCATCGAACGCAGTTCCTGCCGCCAGGGCAAATAAGCCGTTGGCGGAACCTCATCTCGCTGTTTCGTGTATTTGGCGTCTTTGGCCAGGCCGACAATTTCTATCTCGTCAGGCTTTTT
>CAZXHW010001119.1:0-2309 GCA_964639915.1 uncultured Heliomicrobium sp. | reverse complement strand
TGAGAAGACGGGCAAGGTGCGGAAGGCGATCACCTACTACGCGCCCGCGTCGGGCGTGATCACTGCGCGCAAGGCCTTTCCTGGCACGCGCGTGATGCCGGATGTCGAACTCTACACGCTTGCCGACCTCTCGACGATCTGGGTAATGGCTGACATCTACGAGTACGAAGCGCCAGAGATTAAGGTCGGGCAGACGGCCAATGTCACGCTGGCGTATTACCCCGGACGCACGTTTCGCGGCAAGGTGACGTACATCTATCCGCAGCTTGACAACGCAACGCGCACGCTCAAGGTGCGAATCGAATTGCCCAATCCTGACTTCACGCTCAAGCCTGATATGTACGCCAACGCCGAGTTGAAGATTGAGTACGGCAGGCGGCTGGTCGTGCCGCAAGAAGCAGTGCTCGACTCCGGTTCAGAACAGACGATTTTCATTGCGCACGAAGGCGGTTACTTCGAGCCGCGCAAAGTGCAGTTGGGGGCAAAGGTGGACAACCAGTTCATCGTGCTCAATGGACTCAAGGCCGGCGAGCGTGTGGTGACTTCAGCCAACTTCCTGGTTGATTCCGAGAGCAAATTGAAATCGGCGGCAGGTGGCATGGGGATGCCTGGTATGAGCCACGGTGGCGGCGCTGCGGGCGAAAAGAAAGCGATGCCAAAAGAAGGCCAGCCTGCGCCGCAGGCCGATCACTCGCAACATCAGCAGGGCATACAGCCTGCGCCGAGCGTCAAAACGGAAGACCATTCGCAGCATCAGCAGATGTCAACGCCGAAACCAAAAGCCACGCCAAAAGCGCAGACACAGAAGGAAGATCATTCACAGCATCAGATGCCAGCCACGACGGAGCATTCGCAGCAGAAGACCAAGCCGGAACGGAAGATTCTTTACTGGTATGACCCGATGCACCCGAAGTATCAATCAAACAAACCGGGCAAGGCGCCTGACTGCGGCATGGATTTGGTGCCGAAATACGCTGACGAGAAGAAGGAGCAGTAGGAGGTAAGCGATGATCAACAAAATCATTGAAGCATGCGCCCACAACAAATTCATCGTCTTCCTCTTCATCGGAATGTTGACGCTGCTGGGGCTGAGGTCAATCAAGAACATCACGCTCGACGCCATCCCCGATCTGTCGGACACGCAGGTCATCATTTACTCGCGCTGGGATCGCAGCCCGGACATTATGGAAGATCAGGTGACCTACCCGATCATCTCGTCGCTGCTCGGTGTACCGAAGGTGAAAGACATTCGTGGCTTCTCGGACTTCGGTTATTCCTACGTCTACATCATTTTTGAAGACGGCACAGACATTTACTGGGCACGCTCGCGCACACTCGAATATCTGAGCAACATTTTGCCGAAGCTACCGCAAGGCGTGAATGTGGAACTCGCGCGCGATGAGACGGCGGTGGGGTGGGTCTTTGAGTATGCGCTCGTGGATAAGAGCGGGAAGAACAACCTGGCGCAGTTGCGCACCTTTCAGGACTGGTATCTGCGCTATGCGCTTCAGGCTGTGCCCGGCGTGGCCGAAGTCGCCCCTCTCGGCGGCTTTGTCAAACAGTACCAAGTCAACGTTGATCCGAACGCATTGCTGGCCTATGACATCCCCATTGACCGTGTGGTCGAAGCCGTGCGGCAGGGCAATCAGGATGTGGGCGGAAGACTGGTCGAGTTTTCGGGCCGCGAGTACATGGTGCGTGGGCGCGGCTACATCAAGCGGCTTGATGACGTTGAGAACATTGTCGTCGGGACGAACAAGCAGGGCGGCACGCCAGTGTTGGTCAAGAACCTCGCCACTGTCACGCTTGGCCCGGACATTCGACGCGGCATCGGTGAACTAGATGGAGAAGGAGAAGTCGTCGGCGGCATAGTCATTATGCGCTACGGCGAGAATGCAGAGAAGGTCATCAAGCGCGTGCGGACGAAGCTGGAAGAGATGAAGGCTTCGCTGCCGCCCGGCGTGGAGATCGTGACCACTTACGACCGTGCCGAACTGATTGAACGCGCGGTTGAGACGCTTAAGGGCACGCTCATTGAGGAACTGATCATCGTCAGCATTGTGATCATGATCTTCCTCTGGCACATTCCGTCGGCGCTTGTCCCAATCATCACCATCCCGATCACGATTATCATCTCCTTCATCCCGATGTACGCAATGGGGCTGACGGCCAATATCATGAGCTTGGGCGGGATTGCGGTCGCCATCGGCGCGATGGTGGACGCGGCAATTGTCGTGGTCGAGCAGACGCACAAGAAGCTCGAACACTGGGACGCCGAGGGACGGCCAGGCAGTTATAAAGATGTCGTC
>CAZXHW010001118.1:0-2309 GCA_964639915.1 uncultured Heliomicrobium sp. | reverse complement strand
CGACTTCCAAGCCTAGCAATCGGTAATGATGAGCACCGGGCGCAGTCGAAATTGCAGGCCCAGAATTCGGCGTTATGATCTTTGGCAACAGGCTGGAATTTTGCGGAGCAATACGGCTGCCTTGATTTGGCAAACTGCTGTCCGGCGTCGAAGTGCGAATCACAATCCAACCTGTTCCGGATTTGACGGGTAAAGTGAAGTTGCCGGTGAAAGTCGCTCCGGCCTGTAAAGTGATGATGTCTCCTGGCAATGCTTG
Source organism: uncultured Heliomicrobium sp. (assembly GCA_964639915.1). Classification (GTDB taxonomy): domain Bacteria; phylum Acidobacteriota; class Blastocatellia; order RBC074; family RBC074; genus RBC074. The sequence continues at coordinate 2,053 of CAZXHW010001118.1, read as the reverse complement.
ATTGAGCGCCGCTTGAAAATCACCACCTGCATTCACCGCAATGATGCGCCCACTCGGCGCTGTGTAACTGGTGTTAAGCGTGACTCTTGGTAATTCAGGCGTTGCCGCTAAGATTGCAGCAGACACCCGCTGGTTTCCTCCTGGAATTTTGGCAAAAAATCCGAAAACCCTGCTATTTGGGCTGGCAGAAAACCACTGAAATAGCAGCGTAAAGAAGAACATGCATAAGACGGTTTGTCTTGTCTTGCTTCCATTAAACATTGGCACCTCGTTATCCTGATTGGAAGGCAGAGCAATACGTCCACCCTGTTGGTCATTGGATTAAGGGGATGTATTTAGGTTGTAGGGTCGGCTAGATTGGGCGAGCCACCAGAAGGGATGTGAGACGACACGCCTGGGAAACGAAGCAAACTCGGAACGCGCTATGGGCACGCTAACGTTACCGGGTCATGCAACATCAAGTTTTGATATGCTCTGGGGAAGCTTCGCAACAATGAACTACGGGACGGAAGTGGTTTGCAGGGTAAACCACCAGTTCACAATGTTGTTCTAAGTTTTTTAGAGGAATGGGTTCAACGAGACGGGCGCATTATACTTAATTAGAAAGGTATGTAAAGCGCTCTTTATTGGGCGGGCTGGTTTCTCTAAATCTCTGGCTGCTTTTGGCAGATTCACTTTGAGGCATTCATAAATCCAATCAATTCATTTACACCCTGCAACATCTGATCTGCGAGGAGGTGCGCTTTTTACGAAGGAATTAGTTGAAGCAGTTTTGGTGACCACTTTACCTAGAACATCAAAGTCACATCCTAAATCCTTTCCATCAATGCCTGCCTTGGAATAAGGACTGGAAACGTCCAAACGATAGATTCCATCTGACGGGCTAACAAACTTCACCTCATTTAGATTCGTCGGAAAGAAGTTATTGACGGGATAATCGCTGCTCAAACCGCCAGCTAACACGTTCATGGAGAAAATTGCGTTTGGAAAATAGGTTTTTAGCGTGTCATTGCCCGTCCCTGCTCCATCGCCTTTCACGCCGTATTCGTTGTGAGAGCTGATATTGTTGGTGTAAACGAAATTGGGGCTGATTTCTCCATAGGCTGAAAGCACCAGGCCGGAATGGAAAACTGTATTGTGATCTACGGTCACGTCAGGAACTTCATTGATCTGAAGAAATCTGCCAGAACCGCTGTCGGAAGTTCCGTCGCCAATGTTCTCCCATAAGTTATTTCGCACCAAAACCCGCCTCATCAAATCAGTGACATGCGATGTATCACTGCCGAGCAAATTGAGCCCCGCTTCGCTATTTCGCACGATGTTGTTAGTAAAGGTCACATCGCGGGTGACGGACCACGGAGCAGTTCCATCCTGATTCACGCTTTTGAATACCAGCGCAAAGCCGTCTTGCGCATCAACCCAGTTGTTTTCAATAATGTTTCCTTCGATCAGGATTCGCTGCGAGTTCTTTAGCTCCAGCAAATTCTTTACCGTCCAATTCACCCCAGCATATTCTGGCGATCCAACTTTCCAGCGCTGCGGTTTGTAAAGATGGTTGTTCCGAAATTCGATATCCGATGGGATCAAACCGGCAATAAAAGGATCCGCTCCACCGAACATCACATTCTCTCCAGACGCTTCCAGGTAATTGTTGACAATTTTGAAGGGGCCGGGACCATTCCACCCACAAATCGCCTGCGTATCGAATCCGGCACCATGAATTTCAGAGATGTAAGAGTCAATTATCGAGGTGCGTGCGCTGTTTAGCGCTACCCCGCGAACCACTTGACCCATTGTATTTCCGTGAATGTAGCATCTATCAACAATCAGATCGTGCGGCACTGTATCAACTAAACTCTGCGCACTCCCACCATCACCCAACTTTAGCAGGCTGTTGCTGTAGAGCTGGTCATCCCCAACACTGATCTCCAGTCCGATCAACCGGTAATGGTGCGCCCCATCTTGAGTCTCAATCGCGGCCCTGTCGTTTGGCGAGATGATCTTGGGTAATAAATCGGCGTATTCAGGCGTGATCCTGTTTCCGGGTTGCGGC
>CAZXHW010001117.1:0-2315 GCA_964639915.1 uncultured Heliomicrobium sp. | reverse complement strand
TGGGAACGGATGCGGCCTTCAAACGCTTCACTGCTTCCACCACCGACCTGATCATTGACATCTCCGGCTTTTTTGCCCCGTGATGGGAACTCTCTCCAACTTGAGCCGATTAACCTAAAAGGGCCCACTGAAGATTTTCTTTAGTGGGCCTTTCCATTTCATCTCGCGATAGAGTTGCAATCTGTGAAAAATTGACTGGTTTCCACAGAGCAAGCTATAACTTTGATTCCCATTCTCACTTGCTTCATGGCTTCCTTACTCAATGCAGATTCGCAATACGTTGAAAATACCCCACCTGATCTTTTCTCTGCTTGCGTTCTGTTGCGGGCTGACTACCTCACCCGCATTTGCGCAATATCAATTCACGTCGTGGACAACGGATTCGGGGCTTCCGCAAAATTCTATCAACGCAATCCTGCAAACTCGCGACGGCTACCTCTGGCTGGCAACATTTGACGGATTGGTGCGATACAACGGAGCGCAGTTCACAGTCTTTAATCACACCACCACAAACCAATTGCCCAATCAACGATTTGATGACCTTCTGGAAGATGCAGACGGCAATCTATGGATTCATAGTGACAATGGCACATTGGTGCGCTATCGAGAGGGACAATTTACGATCTTCACAACCGAACAAGGGTTGCCCGACAACGATTTGCTATCGCTTGGCAAAACTGTGGATGGCAATTTGCTCGTGCGTAGACAAAATGTTTTGGCGAGTTTCCGGAATGGGCGATTCGAAATCATTTCGCCAGACCCAATGGCCGCGCAAGACACGCCTGGTAACCACAAAGGGGCGGAGCGTTCAGAACAATCCAGCGCAGTTTGGTATCGCAGAGAAAAGGAGTTGCGGCACGTTAGACAGGGCAGGGTGACAACATTTCAAGTGTCGCCCAGCGAGATCAAACAACTTTACGAAGATCGGCAAGGCCGGCTATGGATCGGGACGGCACGGCGGCCAGGGCTGGCGATGTTCAACGGCGACGGGATGCGCGTTTACACCAGCAAGGATGGGTTGCCGCCTGCTCCTGTGATTTCGTTTTGTGAAGACCGGGGAGGCACACTCTGGATTGGCACCAACGGCGGAGGACTGTTGCAATTCAAGGATGGCCGATTCACCGCATTTACGACAGCAAATGGGCTTTCCAGCAATTACATTCGCGCCATTTACGAAGACCGCGAAGGCATTCTCTGGCTAGGAACTTTTGACAACGGCCTGATGCGGATGACGCCCCAACTGATCAAGACGTATTCAGAAAAAGATGGTCTGGTGCATAAAACGTTTTATCCCATTATCCAGGATCGCGCGGGCGATATTTGGATTGGGAATGATGGCGTCAATCGGTTCAGCAAGGGAACGTTCAAGCATTATCCGCTCAAACCGCCCCCGCCATATCCGGCCGAACTTTATTCGACGATCCGCTCCATGCTGATAGACAACACGGGGCGCTTATTGCTGGCGGGCGTCGGGCACGGGCTGGCAGTCATCCAGGGCGAGAAAATTTCTTACGAAGAAAAAGGGATGGCACAGGCGCCACTGGCGATTTTTCAGGACCGGCAAGGCGCATACTGGTTTGGCTTCAATGGGCGACTGCTTCGCGAGAAGGACGGTGTGCAAAAATGGTTTGACAGCAAAGACGGCTTGAAAGGGGTTGTGCAGCCGATTTATGAAGACCGCCAGGGGCATTTGTGGATTGGCACATACAGCGGACTGGCGAATTTTGTTGACGGACGATTTCGGTTTTTCACCGAACAGGACGGTCTATCGAGCAATCGTATCCGGGCAATTTACGAAGACAGCGATGGTGTGTTGTGGATCGGGACCTATGATGGAGGACTGAACCGATTCAAGGATGGCCGATTTATCCGTTTTACAACTGTGGAAGGGATGTACAGCAATGGAATCTTCTCTATTTTGGAAGACCGGCATGGCAATTTCTGGATGGGCAGCAATCAGGGCATTCATCGCGTCCGCAAACAGCAGCTTAACGACTTTGCCGATGGTAAAGTCATACGAATTGACGCGATTGGATATGGCAAGGCAGACGGCATGCTTAGCGCCGAATGCAATGGTGGACGGCATCCTTCAGCGCTGAAGGCGCGCGATGGACGGATGTGGTTTCCAACGCTCAATGGGGTCGCCGTAATTGATCCGGAGGCGGTTACCTTCAACGCCACGCCGCCGCCGGTCGTTATTGAAAGCGTTACCCTTGACCGCGACACGCTGGATTTCCACCAGCCCATTGTCATTCAACCTGGCCAAACACAACTGGATATTTCTTATGCAGGGTTGAGCTTTATTAAACCAGAGC
>CAZXHW010001116.1:0-2317 GCA_964639915.1 uncultured Heliomicrobium sp. | reverse complement strand
CCGATCAAAAAATTGAAGTTTAATGGCAGGTAGCGATTATCAATCGCCATCGCCATTACCCAACCTTTTTGATTCGGAGCCAATTCGTTCGGGTTGATCTCCGTCGTCTGGTTGGGGAAAAGCACAACGATCGTTTCACTCATCGCTGTCGAATCCGCCATTCCGGTGAAAAAGACGCGCACGCGGGCTTTTTGTGTCGGATGCGTATTGGTGATGAACAGCCGCGAGTCGCCATATGTTCCACTGGCAAACCGTGGGTAAACCAGCAAGCTACCGGCTTTCATTTCGCTGGCTCCGCTGGAACCTTCCGGCGCTTCTACCTGGTTCGATGTGACGACATCGTTGGCTGCAATCGGCGGAACGGTAATCGGCATTTTCATCGTGAACGAATCCAGACGGCTCAGCGCCTGCATGTGCCGCGCGCTGCGATATTTCGTCGTCCGACTATCGTTCAACGTCAATCCCAGAAGCGGTACCGGAACGCTGTCAATCGTTGCAGCAAAATTGCCCCAGCCAGCGCGATCCGGCGTGATGAAGCTGTTCAGGGACGGCAAATTCCAAATGCCCGTGACAGGTTGGTCCAACCGGCAATTCGCGTTAACGATTTGCGGATATGGTCTTCCGCTTTGGTCATAGGCAATGGCAACAACCTGAAGAGCTTGTGAGCCTCCTGCCAGATTGGCCAGTGGGCTGATCAAGGTGACGTCTGTTCGATCTGCCGCAACGGGCGGCTCTTCGCCTGCGTTCGGGTCCTGGTTGTCAATTCGGTCAAGCGCGATTAACTGCGGCAAGCGATCATAATCCGTATCGTTGAATCTGATTTCGGCTTCCGTCGCGCCTTCAGGCACTGCGACTCCGCCGCCGGTTCGTTTGGCTACGCTGACGGCATTGTAGCTGGCTTCATGACCGTTCGTGTTTCCGGTGACAATGCTGGCGCTGCCAATCAGCCAGTTAAATTGCGAGGGAAAGCCTTGCGAGTTGACGGCAGTGACGACTAAATATCCCGTCTTGCCGGGATCTTCAGTGCTGGCCATCAATGTGCGCGTTTGGTTGGCAGCCAGATTCAGAAACATGTTATGCACCTGGCAATCGCGCACGAAAAACAACCGCAACGTCACAGCATCGCGCGGATTGACGTTGGTCAGCGAGATGAGTGTATTGACAGCGCTGGGATTGGCGCTGTCACTGGTGTATTTCGGAAAAAACAGCAGGCTGCCGGGTTTAGTGTTGCTGGCTCCGCTTTTCTGAGAGTTCGATCCAACTTGCGGAAACCCCGGTCCAACGGAAGGTTGATCGGTTTGAATTGTGAGGGCTGGCGAAGCCGCTTTAGCCGACCAGATTTTGTGGCTAAATAAAACTGCCGCAGACGCTGCAGCCACGATCACCAACGCCAACACCCCAACGGTAGCCTTACGAATAAAGGCGAATTGATTATTTTTGAATCTCATTTGTTTTAATTTGATGTCCTGAGGTTTGAACTCCATACAGTCTCCTAGACGGCGCTTGGGCCGACATCGCAAGTCAAAAGTTGTATACATTTGCTGACTTGCCGCCACCATTACGTAAGAATATTAAATAGCCAGGAGGGGTCGTGGTTCAGCGAGCTAAGCGTGGGCAGTAATTGGCTGCGTTTTTACTTTCCTGACCGATTTCACCACCGGCTGCCATTGAATAATGAAGTTGGGATGCAGCAATGGCGATTGATAAGTCTAAAGCGGTATTCGGAACATTAGCAGCGCGATCAAGCTCGATTTTTAGTATCCGCAGGAACGGGGTTACGGATGGGTTAAATGTTGGAAGTTAGAGTATGTAGCGTTTCTATGAGGCACAACGCCGTGAGGTCATACTCAACGCGGCGCACAGTACCACATCCCCAATAAATGCCGCAAGACATTTTACAATCAGCGCTTTCCGAGCGGTTTGTTCTAACCTTTTGCGTCGCCGTTGCGACCGTTCAAGGCTGTGATAATCTGTGACTGCCTTCAATTCCAAAATCTGAATTTTATTTTTGACTCGGCAGACGTACTCTGTGAATTACAAGTCAAAATTTTCAACTTACTTCCGACGCCGATGTATCAGGTCATAGAGTTTTACAAACAAAATTTACAACTTGCACGTGAATCAGGCCAGCGGCGTGAAGAGATGAGTGCGCTTGCCAGTCTGGCTCGCGCGTTTGATGCCTTGCAGGAGCGCGATAAAGCCATCGAATTTTATGAACTGGCGTTGACCATCGCTCGCGAACTGGGCGACGGCCGGGCTGAGCGGGACACGCTGAAACATCTCAATGAGACATTGAACCCTCAACCCGCCAAACAAC
>CAZXHW010001115.1:0-2317 GCA_964639915.1 uncultured Heliomicrobium sp. | reverse complement strand
CAATTTTCGCCGAACTGAAAACCGTACTGGATGACAGTTTGCGAATGCGGTCAGAGGTTATAGGCAATCCAATGCCTGTCAGATTTTCAATCCAGTCGCCTATTCGGCCAGCCACCAGCAGCGGCCAGCGTGGCAGCTTCGCCGGTCGCTTTTTGCCCAGCAGTTCAGCAATCGTCACAGCAATTTCTTCCTGCGAATAAGGCCGCTCATCCGTGACATTGAAAACTTCCCCGATTGCTCGTTCGTCGCTGGTTACCAGCAAGGCAGCGTCAACAACGTTTTCAACGGCGACCATGCTTTTCAAATTTTGTCCGTCGCCAACGATGAAGTAACGGTTTCGATGAATTGCTTCGATCAACTTCGCGACGTTTCCTCGATCGCGCGGGCCGTAAACCACTGGCAATCGCAATACCGTCGGCTTCAACTCCGTTGCCGCAAGCGCGATTCGTTCCGCATCCAACTTGGTGGCGCCGTAAGGTGTTGTAGGTCGTGGAAATTTGCTTTCGTCCACGACTTCATCGTTTTCGCCGTAAACCGCCACGGTACTGAAATAGATGAAGCGTTCAACCTGATTTTCAATCGCTGCAGCGACAATATTGCGCGTGCCAACAACGTTGACCCGGTCGAACTCTTGCAGTGGAGTTCCGGACGATGCATGAACCTTTGCCGCCAGATGAAAAACCGTTTGGCATTCGCGCATTACTACCGCGATGTGTTCCCAGTCAGCCAGATCACCTTCAACAATTTCAACCGTTTCCGGCAAATGACTGGCTCGTTGACGATCTCGAACCAAAGCAACCACCCGCCAGCCATCACTTGAGAGCCTGGAAACGAGTGCGCTGCCAATGCAGCCAGTTGCGCCGGTTATAAAAGCCGAGCGTTGTTTTACAACTTCATTCATTCGCTCGACAGCGATGTTTGCCCAGCCAAAGGCGACCGGCGTTTTTCTACCAAACTTTCTAATCCCAGACGGTAACGGTCGGTGATAGTTTCGCGAGCAAAGTTGCGCTCAACGAACTGGCGACCATTATTCCCCATCGCGCTTCTGCCTTTCTCGTCGCGTTGCAATTGCAACACAGCGTCAGCCAGCGCGCGTCCGTTTTCGGGTTCGACGCAAACGCCGCAACCGACTTGGTCGGTCAATTTCCAAACCGTGCTTCCGCCATCAACGCCAGCGATATAAGGTTTGGCGGCAGCCATAATGCTGTAGGTTTTGCAGGGAACAGAATTTTCCGTAATGCCGTGCCGCAGAGGAATCAGCGCCACATCGCATGCCGCATACACCATCGGCACGTCGCTTTCAGGCTGAAAAGGCAGCAGTTTCACATTTTGCAAACCCCGTCGGTTTGCGTCAGCAATCAAATCTTCGCGACAGCTTCCTTCGCCAACAATGGCGAACACAATTTCCGGATGCTCTTTCAGTTGTTCCGCCGCATCCAGAATGACTTCTAAACCTTGCGATAACCCAACGTTGCCTGCGTACAGGACGGTGAATTTGTCAGCCAAACCGTTGGCCAGCGAAAAAGAATTCGCTTTTTCCATCGGCTGGATGAATTCGGTGTCCGTGAAATTTGGAATGACTTCGATTTTGTCAGCGGCAACGCCTTTGGCAATCAGGTTCGATTTGAATTCATCGGAAATGGCGAAAATTCGTTGGCTGTAGTGATAAATGAATTTTTCCATCCGCTCAAAAAAAGCGATCAACCGTCTTCCGCGCAACATGCCTAGCTTGACGGCGACTTCTGGCCAGATGTCTTGCAGGTTGTAGCAATACGGAATTCGCTTCAGCAAACCAAGCACGTAAGCCGTCAACCCAATAGTCAAGGGCGGCGACATCGCAAAAATCACGTCTTGTTTGCCGGAAAACAATCCAGCCAGCGTAGAGGAAATGTTGAAGGACAGATAATTCAGAATGCGCTGCCAGCCTGAGCGTTTGTGCGGGACAAAAATGTACGACCGAATCACATTCACGCGGCCAACACGGTCGCGCCTGAACAATCGCCCGCGATATTCCGGCCACACCTCGTCACAGTTGTAATGGGGAAACGAAGTCAGCACAGTGACTTCATGGCCTGCTTCGGCCCAGTCTTCGCACAGCGCGCGAATGATAGGCCCGTTTGATTGGCAACGGTCGGGTTCGTAGTACAGGCTAACGACTAAAATCTTCATTGCGCTGTTGGCGCTCTCTTTTGGGATTTTTTCAGGCGCGCTTTGGGGTTGGGTGATGGGGCGGGCCGGTTGGTTTCGGCACTCAATAGTGTCAGTCAGTAATCAGTTCGTCACCGGTCAACGCGCAAGGCCTGAAGCCTACCGTAAG
>CAZXHW010001114.1:0-2318 GCA_964639915.1 uncultured Heliomicrobium sp. | reverse complement strand
GTCCGAAAATTGTCAAAGCGCTGAACCGAGCCGCTGGCGTAATCGCCGTCAGCGAAGCTTTGAAACAGCGAATGGTGGAACTTGGCATTCCAGCAGAAAAAATCGCTGTTATTCGCAACGGCCTTGACCGCGACGTTTTTTATCCGCGAGGTCGTGATGACGCCCGGCTGCGGCTTGGCCTTGATCCTGAGGATCCTATTTTGCTGACTGTGGCAGCGCTGGTCCCGGTAAAAGGCATTGATCGGCTGATTGCGGCAATGGCTTTGCTGAAAGCGGCGAAAACTGGAAGCCGATTGAAGCTTCTGGTGATCGGCGAAGGCTCCGAGCGTCGCGCACTGGAATCTCAAATCGCAAATCTGAACTTGCAAGGTTGCGTTCGATTGCTGGGCGCAAAGCATCAAAATGAATTGGCCGATTGGTATTCCGCCGCTGACTTGTTTTGCCTGGCCAGCCACCGCGAAGGTTGTCCAAACGTGGTTGTCGAAGCGCTGGCTTGCGGGTTGCCGGTTATCGCGGCAAACGTCGGCGGAGTCGCAGAACTACTCAGTTCGCAGACTTGCGGGCGGTTGATCTCAATGCCGAACGCCGAAAATTTTGCTGCCGGGATCCAAACTGCGCTTGAAGCCGTATGGAATCGCGAGGAGATCGCAGCTTCAAGTGGCGCAAAATCGTGGGACGAAGTTGCGAGCGAAGTTGGACAATTTTTCACTGAGCTTGGAGGCTTCGCCAAACATCAAAATAACGATTGAATCGCGTTGTTCGACAAAGTACACTCCGCCCGCATTTTGAAAACGCGCTCAGCTTCATAGTTAATGGTTAATGATGTTTCAGCCACATCACCAGCTTTTTTCCGAACAGATTGTTTTTGAACTGACTGGTCAGAATGGCGACCAGAAATTGAGTTTATTGCTTTCAGCCAATCAATAGACTTTCAAAGGGGGAATCATGAAAACCTACAGCCGCATTTTTGCTGCATTACTGGTTTGGTCGGCGTCTCTGTTGGCCGCAACAGTACACGCGCAGGAAAGACCAGCGCAGCAGCGCCCAGCCACAACCAGCAAACAACAACCGTCGGTCGCTCTGGAAACTCGGGCGAGAGCAACTTCCACTCCAACGCCGCCGCCCGTAGCCAAGGGAAAACTCTCAATCACCAAATTGCCCGCCGTTGTCGTGGGCCCGCAAATCAGTCAGCCGGGCTATCCTAAAATGCCCAATTTGGTGGATGTCGAAGTGAGCAAAGCGAGGTCTGTCATTGCGCAAACGCAACCAAACGCAAAATTATCTATTCTCGCAGGACAGTACACGAACAATTACCAGCCGGGAGTTGTAATCAACCAAACTCCTGAAACGGGCACTCCTCTGAGACCAGGCGTACAGGTAGCTTTGTATTACAACCCACAACCGCCTAACGGCCCGACGATTCCGAATTTAAGAGGAATGGATGTGGACAGGGCTGAGCAGATTTTGCGGCAGCCTTTTCGGAACCTGAGGATTCAGCGCATTTCAGTTCCTGACACCGGCGTCAGGCCAAATACGGTTGTCCGGCATTTACCGGCGGCAGGACAGGCTTACAACGCCAGAACGGAAATCATTCTTTATTTCAGGCCAGCCGATCCTGCACCAGTTACTGTTCCCAATGTGCAGGGCGAATTCGTTGTAAATGGCAGGCAAATCCTTTCTCAAATTGGGTTAACTGCCGTTCTGCCGCGAACTCGGGAGAATCAAGATAACTACATCATCATTGCCCAATCCCTGGCGGCGGGAGCAAGTGTGCCGGCCGGAAGCAGGGTGGTATTGACGATTAAACCATCCGTAACAGTTCCTGACGTGAATCGCCGCATGTTGGACGAAGCCAAACAAATCCTTGCTCAAAACAAACTTTCCACCGGATCGGTGAGAAACATGGAAGCGAACGCCAGAACAGGCGAAGTTTTAAGGCAAACTCCTCCAGCAGGCAGCGTTGTGGTTGAGGGAACAGCCATCAACTTGATTGTCGCTACGCAACGGCGGGTATCTGTGCCGGATGTCCGAAATCAACCGCAAAACAATGCCACACAAACAATTACCAGCGCCGGTCTGTTAGTTGGCCAGATTGTGTCCGAAGAATCCGCCGCTGCTCAGGGAACGGTGATTCGTCAAAATCCGGAGCCGCGAACGGTGGTTCCTTTTGGCACTCCGGTCAACTTGGTAGTGGCGGCTCCACAAACTGTGCAGGTGCCGAACTTGCAGGGGAAATCTCGTGGTGCAGCCGAGCAATTGGTTCGTGACGCTAGGCTTATTGTCGGGCAAGTGACGACGCAGGCGTCTGGCTCTATTTC
>CAZXHW010001113.1:0-2327 GCA_964639915.1 uncultured Heliomicrobium sp. | reverse complement strand
GCAGACGCAGAAAGTTGCTGGAAGTCGGTCGCAACTGTATTTTGGCCAGCAGTTCTCTCAGCACGTTGCGCTTGCGTTCGGTCGAAATCACCGGACTGGCAAACACGTCGCGCAACTGTTCGTGCCCATTCATCAAAGCGGTAAACCCGCTCAAATCGGCCACGACTTCATTCATTTCGCCGCGCTCTGTAATGACATCGGCCAGCGCGCGCGCATAACGATTGGCAATTGTGGTTACGCTCATAATTCTCTGTTCACGGTTCGCAGTTCACGGTTCGCAGTTCTTGAGCCAATGTGCTGCGAACTGCCAACAGCGAACTGTGAACTTAGCTTATCTTGCTCATTTCTTCGCCCATTCGCTGAAGCAGCTTCGCATCGTCTTCGGGCTTTAATTCTTTGCGAATCATCTGTTCGGCCAGATCAACCGCTTTGGTGGCGGCAAATTCGCGCAATTCAGACATCGCAATCTGCTTGGCGGATTCAATTTCACGCTGTGAACTGATCTTCAGTTTTTCAATATCACGCTTGGCTTCCGCTTCCAGCCGTTCCCGTTCTGCCTGCGCTTCACGCTGCGCCTGCGCTTTGATTTCGGCAATTTCGGAATCTAGCCGATTTAAGCGGGCATCAAGCTCGGCCATTTTCGACGCGGCAAGGTCTTTTTCCTTTGCCGCTTGTTGCAAGGTCGCGCGAACTTCGGCCAGACGAGTGGCAAAAAACTCTTTCGCCGGTTTTTTCAACAACCAGATCAATAAACCAAGAAAGATGGTCAGGTTGACCAGTTTCGACAGCGCAGCCATTCCAGCGCCTGCCAACAACAAAGCCGGTTGAAATTCTGTGATAAAGGCCGGAACCAGAAGTGCGAATGAAACGAATTGGTTGGAATTTGTCATAGCGGCTTTAGCTCCCTCCGCCGCTGACCGGGCGATGCAGAATCTGAGAAGAAATAACGGCAGCCATCGCGCGGGCTTCGCCTTCCAGACTGTTTTTTGCGTCGGCGGTTTGTTTGGAGATATCTTCGCGCGCAGCGGCAATCTGCGACGCGGTTTCGCTTTTGACCTGCGCAATCATATCTGCACGCGCGGCTTGTGCATCGCGGCGGTGCGCTTCCATAAATTGGTACGCTTCGGCGCGAGCACCCTGAATTTGCTGCTCGTATCCGTTCAAGCGCTGTTCGTACTGGGCCAGCAATTGCTTAGCTTCCGCCATACGACCGGCTCCCAGATGATTGCGCTCGTCCAACACCTGATTAATGGGTTTGAACAGCGTGCGGTTCAGAATGAAAATCAGCAAAAGGATGGAAATGAAGATAACTAAAAACGATCCATCAATGCTCAGGACACTGCCTGCCAAGGCTAAGACGATCACGCGGATTCGCCACTCCTCTCAGAAAAGATGTGCTGCACAGCCAGCTATGGTGATAATTACTGCGGGAATTTAAGGGCGGATAAGTAGCACACGATTTCACAAGGTGTCAATCCGTGCGGGATTCGATCCATTTCGGTCAAGCCGGTTTTAATGTTGTTTGTTCCGCTTGCACGGCAAAGGAAATGTGGTGCAGTGTGCGGGAATGCTATTTTTGATTGTGCGAAAACAGCAGGCGCGAACCGTACCGCTGATCGCGCCTGCCATTTGCGGTAGGAATTGATTGGCTCGCTCAATCCAAAAGGTATTGGCCACTTCACGCTCTACGCCACGGCTTTACATCACGCGTTGCCAGGGCTGGCATCCCGCGTGTCTTTGACTTTCAGCACTACGAACGTAACGTCGTCATCCTGGGGATAGCTGTTTGACCACTGATCACCGATATGGACGAAATGTTCGATAATCTGTTGCGGTGGCTGGTGGGCAACTACGGCTAAAGCGTCCTTGATCGCCGGGTAATCTAACATTTCGTTTTCGGTGTTGAAGCGTTCGGGCAGGCCGTCGCTCATAAGTACGATGACATCGCCGGGTGCAATCACCAGTTCCTGCTGTTTGTACTGATAGCTTGTCATGCTGCCCAGTGGGATTGCCCGGAGCGCAATCTCTTCCACAGTGCCGCTCACCGCGCGGTAAATCAACACAGGCGGCATTCCGCCAATGCTCACCATCAACTGGTTGCCCTTCACTTTGACCATCGTCATCGCCATAAATAACCCGCGCAGCTTCATCTGCTTTAGCACACGGCTCATTTGATGAAAGATATGTGTGATGTCGGGGTGATCGGCAAGCGCAACAAATAGACTCTTTACCGATGCGACCAGGGTACCGGCCTTCAATCCGTGTCCCGTCGCGTCGCCCACTGCCACCGTCAGTGTGCCGTCATCGCCGAGATGAAATACTTATTA
>CAZXHW010001112.1:0-2330 GCA_964639915.1 uncultured Heliomicrobium sp. | reverse complement strand
CAAGCCGATCAATTCGCACTCGCCGCAGAACGAGTCGGCTCGCTGTTCAACGAAGTCAGTGAAATCGTTCTTGAGAACCCTGAATTGCTGGATGCGTTTTTTGGCTTGACGCCATTTCAAAAAGCCATGTGGCTGTCTTCAGGCGGGCGCTGGCACGGAATAGCACGCGTGGATTTGTTTCTTTGTACGGATGGCCGCATTCGAGCTTGCGAGATGAATTCCGATACGCCGTCCGGTGAAGCTGAAGCCGTGTTGCTGAATCAAATGCTGCATCCGTTTCACCCAAACACGACTGATCCAAACACAGACTTTCCCGAAGATTTCTCGCAAATGCAAGTCGCTTCGCATCAGGCAAGTTTGCCTGCAAATCAAAATTCGCAATCCACAATCCGAAATCCGAAATCCGTTGCCATTATTTACCCAACCGATTTGCCCGAAGATTTGAGCATGATCGCCATCTACAAAAAGTGGCTGGAAGAACACGGTTGCCAGGTCGTGCTCGGTTCGCCTTTCAATTTGGGATTGGACAACCGGCAACGTGTGACTGTTATAGGCCAGCCGGTGGATTTGATTTTGCGGCATTACAAAACGGACTGGTGGGGAGAGCGCGAAATCGTCTGGACGAATCAGGCGGAATTCCTGGACCCTGATCCGCTTGACCGCGAATTGTTGCTGTTGCTGGAAGCGGAAAACGAAGGGCGCGTGACGGTCGTCAATCCATTCGGTTCGGTCATCACACAAAACAAGCTGGCGATGGCTTTGATGTGGGAACGGCAAGAACTGTTTTCATCTGAAGCGCGGGAATGGATTGCCGAATTGATTCCCGAAACGCGGCGCGCAACGGAACTCGACCTGCATCAACTCAATCGAGAAGACTGGGTACTGAAATCAGTGTACGGCTGCGAAGGCGATTCCGTCATTTGCGGAGCCTTTGCCAAACCTCAAGACTGGCAACTGGCGTTGACGACCTTGATTCCTCGGCACTGGATTGTACAGCGATTTTTTGACGTTGCTCCAATTGAAGACCCGCAAACGACGGAAGCGCTGTTGCCGAATTACGGCGTTTACTTGCTGGGCGGAAGCGCCGCCGGGTTTTATACGCGACTTTCCAAAAAAGCGACGGATTACACCGCCGTCACTACACCGACGTTCGTAGAGCAGGTTTTCCAACCTGCTCCTGTTCCAAACGAAGATATATTGTTGGACAACGATACCGCTGGCTAAGTTGGGCGCAGGTCGGAAAACCTGCGCGACTTACTCAAACCTGATTCGCAACCCTCCGCGCACCAATCTGGGCATGCCTATGTTTTCAATTGGAGTGCGCGCGACCACGAATTGTTCATTCAGCAAATTCTGCACCGCGATAAACGCTTCCAGGTATTTGGCGAAAGGTTTGGAAACTGACACATCAACCAACGCAAAACTGCCCAGCGGCAACAGGTTTTGATCGTCATCGAACTGACGGCCTGTCGCCCGGAATTGCATTGCTGCTGTGGCAAAACGCGGATGCGAATACACGGTTTGCAGCGTGAATTGATGTCTTGGAACCTGGGGAATCAGATTATCTTCCAGAGTGACATCTTGTGGAGCGCGGCGCACGGTTGCATCGGCAAACAGATACCCGGCGGTGACTTGCCAATACCGCGCAAAGCGGAAGTCTGCTTCGGCTTCGATGCCGCGCGAACGTGTGCGGCCAAGATTGCGGCGTTCGCGTGTGGTCAGTGCAGGCGTCACGGACAGCGTGAAGTTAGAAACGGGATTGATCGTTTCAGTCCAGTAACCAGTCAGTCGCGTGACGATGTTGCTGGTCGGGTTCCAACTTGCGCCAAGCTCGCCGCCTGTTAAGCGTTCGGCGACAAGATTTTCGCTGGGATTGGTTTGGGTGTTGCCCACGCGGAAGCCTCTATAAAGTTCATTCAGCGTTGGGGCGCGGAAAGCTCTGTAACCCGCTGCGCGAAGTGAAACTTTTTCGGTTGGCCTGAAAATCAGCGACAGGCGAGGACTGAACGCATCCTGTGAACGGGCAGGGAAGAATCTCGGTATAACGGCTCCAGTTGTCAGGTTACGCGAAACTGATGCCGCCGAAAAATCTCGCCAGGTGTCGTAACGAGCATTCACGGATAACTGCCAGCGCGGTGAAATCGTCACCAAATCCTGAACGAAAAATCCTGCGCGGCGCTGACGGCCACCCGCACTGGTAAAAGTCGTCGCTCGATTGTTGGCAATGACTTCTTCGTCGCTGGTTCCGCGAACACCGCGAACGTCAACTCCGGCAACCAGCAATTGATTTTCAAATGAACGCGACCAGCCAAAGGAAATCCCCGCATCGC
>CAZXHW010001111.1:0-2331 GCA_964639915.1 uncultured Heliomicrobium sp. | reverse complement strand
GATCGAAGCGCTCTGCAACAATTGAAACGCTTCCTGCTCTCCGACGCCGATAATTCCCGCTAAGCCCATCCCCAGCATCATCGCGCCGACAAACAGAATTGAATTAACCGGCGTTTTCCGCTTCGGGTGTAGTCGCGTAAACCATTCCGGTAGCAAATGATCCCAGCCCGCTACCATTGGCAATCGCGAGTTGGCAGTAAAGTTGACGCTGGCCTGCGCCAGCCGCATGCACATCACCATCAAAATCGCGACAGGCACGATTGCCGCCGCGATACCGAACGGACGCGAACCGATGCTCAACACCTGAGGAATCGGGCCGATCAAATCAATCTGACCGGTTGGCAAAAACGCCAGTACGGAACTGGTTCCCAGAATGAACATAACGGCAATGATTGGAGCAGCAATCAGCACCGAGCGCCCAATCGTGCGCACCGGGTCGCGGCATTCACCAGCCAGAATGGCTACGTATTCAAATCCACCCAGGGCGCCAAAACCCAGCTTGCCCAGTATGTTCAAACTGAAAAGCGTAAACGCTGGCATAGCAATCGCGAACGGGCGATATTCGGGAATCGCTCCGCGCCAGACATTCAAAATCGGAAGCAGAATTAACACAGCAAAGATCGCCAGCATCATCACCGCGCCCACGTTGTGAACCCATTTGCCTACGCCCAGGCCAAGCGTGGAAACCAGCGCCAACGCACCGATAACCAGACAACTGGAAATGACGATGAACCATTTGCTGCTTGCCAGCCACGCCGCGTTTGGCCCCAACGCATAAGACAAATAGGTTGCCACCTGCAGCCCGATTTCCGAAGTCAGCACGATCACATACAGCCACAAATTCCAAGCGACCAGAAAGCCTATAAACTCGTTAAAGCCAAGCTTTGCCCACTGATACAACCCGCCTTCCAGCGGCATCAACCGGTTCAGGTAAATCACCACCATCGCCGACGGCACGTAAAACAACACAATCGCCAGCGACCAGAAAACAATATGCGAATTCCCCAGCTTGGCCGCCGCGCCAACCCAGCTCAGCCCGACGATGTAAAGAATTTGCGTCAGCACCAGATCAGTCAGGCCGAGCTCTTTTTTGAAGACGGTGCTATGGGCTTCAACGTTCTGTTCGGCGCTGCGAAATTCGGCAGTCAGATTTGTTCCGTCTTTATCTGTCATTGGGTCACCTTGCAGGCGTAACTTCAACAGTGGCATTGAAATCCGGAATCCCGCATTCCGGATCGCAGACGCCGCGCTTGATCAACACATTTCCTTCCGGCCAATGCACCTGAACATTGCCAGGCGCAATGGGAGCAAAACGGCATCGCCCCAACAACTCACCGGCTTCGCCTCGAACAAGGATCGAATCTCCGTCTGCAATTCCGAAGCGCGTGGCGTCGGCTTCATTCATCAACACGTCTTCGCGCTGAGCGCCGTTCAGCGGATCGCGCTGGTTTTGAATCATGCTGTTGAATTGTTTGCCGCGCCGTGTGGAAAGCCGCAAACGGCCATCGTTCGCTTCAACTTCAATCTTGATGGTTGAAAACTTGGCGCGACCATCGGCCGTGGCAAACTTTGGAATGGTCTTTCCGTCCGCTTCACGCGCTTCACACAATCGCTCTCCTCCCCATTGCACCTGATCGCCGGTTTTTCGCAAGTTTTGAATGCCGTCATAAGCCGGAACCGCGCGGGCGAGTTCGTTACGAATTGCTTGGCCATCGTCAAAATGAATCCGCTTTGCCAATTCCGGTTTGGCGCGT
Organism: uncultured Heliomicrobium sp.; assembly: GCA_964639915.1. GTDB lineage: Bacteria > Acidobacteriota > Blastocatellia > RBC074 > RBC074 > RBC074. Next base: position 577 of record CAZXHW010001111.1, on the reverse strand, counting down.
TCGGCAATCAGCACTGGGATTTCCCATTCGGCTTTGGCTTCGCCGATACGTCGGCCTTGGATTTCCGGGCTGAATAAAATGCGCCGTTCAGTCGAAGTTTCCGTTCCTCCACCACGCTGTTCATACCGAGTTTGTGCGGGCAACAGCAAAACCGTATCCGCCGGTTCGACAAACATTTGCGGGCTGAGCACGATATCTTGATGAATGCGAACCGGGACACGAGCAATGGCTTCGCGCACAAAATCCGGTTCGGGCAATGTTTCCAGAAAATTGCCGCCGCTGATGTAAAACCAATCCAATTGGCCTTCGTGCGCGGCTTCGATCATCTGCACAGCGTTCAAGCCTCTCGTCGTCGGAACTTCGAATCCCCATAGCTCACGCATTTTCGCGACTCCGGCTTCATCAACGGCCACACCGCCGGGAAGCTGATTCGGCACGCAACCGACTTCGGCTCCGCCCTGAACGCCGGAATGCCCTCGAATTGGGACCAAGCCGCTTTTGGGTCTTCCGACAAAGCCACGCGACAAGGCCAGATCAACGATAGAGCGGACGTTTGAAACGCCGTCGGCATGCTGGG
>CAZXHW010001110.1:0-2333 GCA_964639915.1 uncultured Heliomicrobium sp. | reverse complement strand
ACTTTTCGCAATCAGGGAGAATCATCAATTGCGCTCTAAAGCTTTGCACAAAGGTGAGGTTTGCTTTTTGCTTGAGCAGCCTTACTTTGATTCTCCCGCCATCGCTTCAAACATCTCAGGAACTTTCAACCACCGTCTAGTTCCTTTCGCTTCACGCATAGCTATAAAGCAACGGGTATGCCACAGCAAAACCGCAAACAAACTTTTCACGTAAACAGAGAAATAGCAGGACTTATTACGTATAAAAATCCTAGAGCCACTCGCAAACTCGCCCTCTTGATTTCCTTCAACGGATTCTTGTCTTTGATTGTAGACATTTCTAAGCGCAGATTGTCCACGATTGTTGTCATCAATTGTGGACAGTAAACATATGCGGACGCAGATTTGATTGAGGGCTTCAGTCTTTTTATCCGGAACCGGGTTTGAGGCTGGTCAAGCTGCTGGCATATTATGGCGCGTCATCAATAACGACTTATGAAACCAAAAGCAGCGAAACAAACAAACAACGATCTAAACCTCAACGTCCGTAAAACCCAACTCAGCAATGGGCTGATTGTACTTACGGAACAAATGCCGTATCTGCGCTCAGTCAGCTTCGGAGTTTTTCTTCGCAGCGGTTCGCGGCATGAAACGGAAGACCGGCATGGGCTGACGCATTTCATTGAGCATGCGCTGTTCAAAGGCACGCGCAGGCGTTCAGTCGCCCAGATTGCGGCGGAAGGCGATTCGCTGGGTGGAAATCTGGACGCATTCACAGGGCGAGAAATGGTTGGTTTTTACGACAATGTGCTGGACGAACATCTGCCCCAAGCCTTTGATTTAATTGCCGATTTGGTGACGTCTCCCGCCTTCGATCCGCATGAACTGAAAAAGGAACGCGGCGTAATCATTGAAGAGATCAAAATGGTTGAAGACACGCCTGATGATTTGATCTTCGATCTTTTCTGTTCAAACTTTTATCCCAAACACCCGCTTGGCAGACCGATTCTGGGCACGCCTAAAACATTGTCCAGATTCAAGGACGGGGTCGTTGAGAATTACTACAATGAAATTTACTGCCCGAACAATCTGGTCATTGCCGCCGCCGGAAATGTTGAACACAAACAGATGCTGAAATTTGCGAAGCAATACTTCGGGCAGTTGCAGCCGCAACACGCGCGATTGGCTTCTTCGACACCTCGACCACTTGCGTCGCTGCGATTGCGGCACAAGGCAGAACTTGAGCAATCTCATCTAGTTATAGGCGTACCTTGTCCTTCCCTGGTCAGCAAAGATCTTTACACTTCCAATTTGCTCTCAGTCATTTTGGGCGGAGGCATGAGTTCGCGGTTGTTCCAATCCATACGCGAAGAGTTGGGGCTGGCCTACACAGTTTTCGCCAGCATCAATCCATTTCGCGATTGCGGGTACCTGACAATTTACGCCGGAACTTCGACAGATCGGCTGGAAAAAACCATTGAGGCCACAATGGCGGAATTGCGAAAGATCAAATCCGAACCGATCAGCGATGAAGAATTACAACGAAACAAAGAGCAATTAAAAGCTTCCGTCCGCCTGAACCTGGAATCGTCTGTATCACGCATGAGCGCACTGGCTTCAAACGAAATGAACTTTGGCCGCTTCATTTCTCCCGACGAAGTCATTTCGGAAATCGAAGCGGTCACCACCAAAGGTTTGCAAGCCCTGGCCAAAAAACTTTTTCAACCTGACAAACTCGCTGTCACGCTGTTGGGCAATCTAAAAGGCTTCAAGCTTAAGCGAGCGCAATTGGCGTGTTGAAAGATCAGTACCGCTTATGAAGAAGGAAATTCTCAATCGTTTTTGGGCGCTGATACGATTGCGCTACAAACTGATTTGGGCCTATGCGCGAACCGGCAATGGCAAAATTGCCATGCTCTTTGCCGTTTATTTGATTGGCGGATTTTTTGCGCTGTTTTTTGCCCTGGGCGGAGTTGGAACTGGAATGGCGATCAGTTCCATTGAACCGGAGCAGGCAGAATATTTTGCGCGTTGGATTTTGACCGGCTTGTTCATCAACGGCGTAGGATTGAGCCTGCTTTTCGGAATGGGGCCGCGCGAGGCGTTTTCGGAAGACGCCTTGCGGCGGTATCCCATGAACACGCATGAACGTTTTTTGGTCAGGCAGATCATCGGCATTTTCGATCCAATTTGGCTATTGATCATTTCCTCTACTTTGGGATTGGCTGCCGGTTTTTTATGGCTGGGCGGCGGGTCGTTCATCAGAACCATGCTGGCGGCGTTGATTTTCATCATTGCCAATTACCTGGCGACAATTACACTGCTGACGGTGGTTGGGCTGGTTATGCAAACGC
>CAZXHW010001109.1:0-2335 GCA_964639915.1 uncultured Heliomicrobium sp. | reverse complement strand
TGGCCATTGCGATGGTGGCGTTTCTTGGCCCCAGCATCCGCAATCTCATCTTGGCGTTATCTGTAATTGGCTGGGTTGGGTACGCGCGGTTGATGCGTGGACAGGTGTTGAAAGTCCGTGAATACGATTTTGTCACCGCTGCGCGAGCTTTGGGCGCAGGCGATTTCCGCATCATCTTTCGCCACGTGTTGCCGAATGCCATTCAGCCCTTGATCGTCCAGGCGAGTTTAGGAATGGCCGGAGCCGTGCTGTCCGAAGCCAGCTTGAGCTTTCTGGGCTTGGGAGTTCAACCGCCAACGCCAAGCTGGGGCGTAATGCTGAACGATGCGCGCAGCTTTTTGCGCGTCGCCCCGCATTTGCTGATCTTTCCAGGTCTGGCCGTGATGTTGACGGTGTTGGCATTTAATTTTGTCGGCGATGGGCTGCGTGAATGGCTGGATCCGAAGCAGCAACGGCAATAAAATCCAGGCGAACTTAACCCCCTGCAAAGACGTAAGCTTTATTGCCGGAATTACCGGTATCTTCACAGAAGAAAAGCATTTGGAGGGAAGTGAAATGGCCAATAGTATTTTTGATCAATTACGCGATGCGGCGAAGCGGACGGCGCAGGAGCTGGATGAAAAGTTCGATCTGAAAAATAAGTTCGATCAAGGCGTTAGCGCCGCTGGCGAAGTAACCAAAAAAGCGACGGACTCGCTCAGCCAGACTGCCAATCAAGCGGCAACCGCTGCGCGCGAACAGTTCAGTAAGCTCGATGATGAATTGAAAGTCACGGACAGCCTGCGCAATGTGGCGACAAAAGCCGAAGACACGATTAAGCAGGGAGCTGCAGTCGCGCAAACCGGCGCGGAGAAGTTTTCCAAAAACGCCGAAGTAGTTGTGGACGATGTTTTCGGTTCCGCGAAGTCTTTTTATCAACGAGCCGAAAGCGCTTACAACACCGGAACCGCCGGAGCGCGAATGGCCAAGGCTGCGCTAACCGGGTACGAAAAAGCCCGCGTCTGGATCAAAGAAAACCCCGGTAAAACTGCCATCGTTTCATTCTCGATGATTGCCGGTACTCGTATTGGTTCGGCGCTGCCGGAGCTTGGGGCTACGATTTTGGGAGCAGGCGCGACAGGGAATTGGTTTTTCAACAGCGCTTTGCCGATTGTGGGAATTCGCAAGCTGACTGAAAAGTACAACGACTATTTGAAAGAACAGGAGCAATTGCTGGCCGAAGGCAAACTGGATGAAGCCGAACGCGGTCGCGTGGAGTTTCAACGCAACCTGACAAAATACGTTGGCGCGCCGTTGCTCGGAGCATTTAGCGTGGCGGCGGGTGCTTCGATGATTGGCGCGGCTTTCTCAGGCGCGACAGTGACGGGGCTTCCAATAAGCTTGATTCTGGGTGGCAATCCTTTGTTGAACGGAATCTGGTTTTTTGCCAACGGTGTGGTCTGTATCAGCGAAGGCTACAAGTTCTTTATGATCGCGCTGGCTGACCAGGAAGAGGTCGCAAAAGTGGTAAGCGAGATCAAAGGCTTGCTGCCAGCCTAAAGCGATTGAGGGAAGGAGAGATCGAGGGAACGGCGAACTCTCCTTCCCATCTTACTTGATGTTTTCCTTGATGATTTGCGCCAGCGATTCAGCCTGCTGGCGAATGACGGATTCATCCTGTCCTTCGATCATCACGCGGGCCAGATTTTCGGTGCCTGAATAACGAACCAGAAGCCGGCCATTGTCAGCCAGTTCTGTTTCCACAGCTTCAATTGCTGTTTTGATAGGTTCTATCGAATCCAGCGGCGGTTTGCTGGCAACGCGAACATTCAGCAATATTTGCGGATAGCGCACAAATCCAGATGCCAGATCGCTCAGGCTTCGTTTTGATTCGACCATCACGCGCAGAATTTCCAGCGCGGAAATCATTCCATCGCCAGTCAAACTGATCTCAGGGAAGATGATGTGGCCGGATTGTTCACCGCCGATGCTGCCGCCGTTTTTCAGCAATTCATCCAACACGTTTTTGTCACCGACGGAAGTGCGAACGAATTCGATACTGCGTTTGCGGAACGCGACTTCCAGTCCTAAATTGCTCATCACCGTAGCTACGACGCGATTGCCCGCAAGTTTTCCGTTGGCGGCAAGGTATTCCGCCATAACCAGCATAAACTGGTCGCCGTCCACGAACTGCCCGCGTTCATCAATCATCAGCAACCGGTCGGCGTCTCCGTCAAATGCGAATCCGGCATTTGCGTTTTCAGCCAGCACCGTTTCTTGAAGTTTTTCGGTATGCAGCGAGCCGCAATTCAAATTGATGTTGCGGCCGTCCGGCGAACAGCCGACAGGATACACG
>CAZXHW010001108.1:0-2345 GCA_964639915.1 uncultured Heliomicrobium sp. | reverse complement strand
GCTACAACGATGACCGCGAGGCGATGATCGCGCGCGCGCGCGAAGCCGGCGTGGACAATTTCATCACCATTGGCTGCGACCTTACCACGAGCCAATCCGCGGTTGCCCTAGCCGATCAGCACGATTTCGTCTATGCCTCGATCGGCGTGCATCCGCACGAGGTGAAGCATATCCAGGATACCTGGTACGACGAATTCCGCCGGCTGGCCAAGAACAGGAAAGTCGTGGCCTATGGTGAGATCGGGTTGGACTACCACTACAACCATTCGTCGCCGAAAGAACAGCGCGACCGGTTTCGCGAACAGATTCAGCTCGCGCACGAACTCCGGCTCCCGGTGATCATTCACACCAGAGAGGCCGACGCGGATACGGTCACGATCTTACGGGAAGAGAAGGCGTCTGAAGTCGGCGGGGTGTTTCACTGCTTTTCCGGGGATGCGGCACTGGCGAAGGAGGCGTTGGATCTGGGGTTCTACCTGTCGTTCTCCGGCATTCTGACATTCCCGAGCGCCACGGCGCTGCGTGACATTGCGAAGACCGTTCCGCTGGATCGACTCTTGATCGAAACCGACTGCCCCTATCTCACGCCGGTCCCTTTTCGCGGGAAGCGCAATGAACCGGCCTATGTCACGCATGTGGCGCAGCAGCTCGCAACCGTTCGCGCCGATGAACTCGGCATGTCGCCCGAGAAAATTGCCCTCGCCACTACCCGCAACGCCAAGCGCCTCTTCAAAATCGCTTGAGTTGACTGTTCCGTTCACGGACTGCTTTCAAGAAAATAAAGGTATCAGCAACTGCCTTGCAAGCTGTGGAGCGGAAGCCTACGGCTCAATATGTTCAATCAAAAGACCTGATCCTATATTGTGCCGTGGCCCTTAGTTCTATGGAACCGAAGCAGGTATTGCCCACCATTGAATATCTTGAGAGGAACCGTTTTTTTCAGAAGGCGGCCAAATCTCTCGCCATACACGACGCCATAATGGCCGCTCAACTGGTATCTCGTGCAGATCGCTTCCATCGACACGAACCTTATATAAGTCAAAGAACGGCTTTCTGCCGAGAAGCTGTCCTCGTTCAATCTTCTCACCCCAGAGCAGCCACTGCCCATCTGGTGACCAACTGATAGGCCCCACATGAATTTTCGCCCTGCCAATCACTTTTACACGAGACTGACTGTTCTGTATTGATGCGATCTCCTGAACGTAAAGATCCCATTCACCAAATGGCGCGGAGTCCTTTTGCTCCCAATATGCGATGTGCCGTGAATCCGGCGAAAATACGGGGTTTCTGGCATATAGATTCTGGCTTAGCAGAACGGGCTTCTTGTCAGCCACCCGCATGTAATATGTCTGGAAGTTATGCCTAAACCAGCCATTCTCCACCTGCTGAGGGACATCCTTTGTAAAAGCGATCAGGTCGCTTCCTGATGACCAAGTGAGGTCCCTATAATGTGGCGCCGAGGATTCTTTCCCCCACACCTCCAGTTTGGCACCAGAAAGGAGAGTTTGAATCCAAAGGCTGTTGCCTTCCAGAAATGATTCATACAGTACCTGGGTCCCATCTGGAGAAACAGCAACCTCTGTAGCAACGGGAGCTTGATACTGCGCAAGCACTTCGCCGTTGAACGCCACTTCTTGAAGAATGAATTGACGCTGGTCATCAACCAAGTGAATAAAGAGTGTTGGTTTTGTAGCTAAGCCTTTGGCACTACCGTGGTTTCGGTCATAGGGAATCTCCTGAGGCACCCCTCCGTCAGGGGATAGTATAAAAATCTGGCCAAATTCCTGGAACAATAGTACTTCCCTATTGGGAGATGAAAGATTGTTCGCCCCGAGACAAGTTCCTACCGCTGCTGATACGAACAATATCGCCGCCAGCACAAAATACGGCGTCAGATCTTGGATTCGTACATTACCCATTCTCACACCCTTCTCGTACTATGCTCTGTACTTCACTGCCGCACACCACGCATCCCAACCAAGCATAAAGAGGTGTCAGCAACTGTCGTTTACAATAAAGCCGGCATGTCGCCAGAAAAGATCGCCCTCGCCACCACCCGCAACGCCAAGCGGCTGTTCAAAATCGCTTGAGCTGACGGTTCCGTTCACGAAAGGCCTTCGGCAGCTTCCGCGGGTTGCCTTTCTTCTCCGGTCCCCGGCGAGGCCGCTCATCCTCTCCTGAATCCAGTTCCTTGCCCTGAATCGGGCCGGACAAAGCGCCGCTCCCTGCCAATTTGCTCATGAACAACTGTGCGGTCATCACCGTCGCGCCATGGGCCCTGGCTGTCGCCACGATTTCATGATCGGAACTCACCACGGCGCAATCGGCGCCATACTCGCGCGCCA
>CAZXHW010001107.1:1544-2346 GCA_964639915.1 uncultured Heliomicrobium sp. | reverse complement strand
AAGGTGAGTTGGAGTGTTCTGGCCAAGGCACTGAAGACCAGATTGGGGTTCAGAATCGTCGCCACCACCACGCCGTCTGGGCGGATGGCCAGGGTGGTATTGATTGTGCCCACCGCCGTGCCATTCACCTCGACGCCAAAGCTGAGTTTGTAACCATCCAGTGAGGCGAGCGGTGTGTTCGGCGCAATCAACAACCACGCCGCATCGAACGGATTTTGTCCAATGGCGACATTGATTGTAGAGGTGGGCGTTTTCAGCATCAGTGGCCCGCTGGCGGCCACCAAATCCGTTCCCATCACGCTGCCCGTCGCGGTTTGTCCGCCCGGATTAGTGATGGCAACGCCAGTGAATTTGTGGGTAACTGAATCTGCCATGGTTGGGGTGGCCAAGACCAAAAGCAGAAAACAAAGTAGTGTGAGTAGTTTCATAATCCTCCTGTCGAGAAAGATGAGTTTGGGTTGTACCTGTGTCCTTCTTCGGGTGAACAAACACAAGCGTGAGGAGCACCAGGCAGGGGACTGGGCAGGGTAGCGTTACCCTCGGTCAGATGGGGTAGGAGGTCGTTTTGAAAGGAACGGGAGCCGGGATAGTAGAGGTTTTGTTGGGTTGAAAGCAAGCTGAATTTTTCGGCTCCCGTGAACTGGCCCGTGAGCTGCTAAGGCCGCGCCAGCTATTTCGCCTTGCCGGAAAAAATCTCAGGCGCAAGTTTGGGATTGATTTTATAACTGCTGACTTCCCATTCTTCGTAATCGTGCCCCGCTTCCGATTTAATCAGGGAATGAGGGAGATGAAAGCCTCGTAC
>CAZXHW010001107.1:0-1534 GCA_964639915.1 uncultured Heliomicrobium sp. | reverse complement strand
TGATGAGATGATGCGGGAAATTGAGGCCACGGACGGGTTTATGTTCACTGAAAAGCCAGCGGTATTCCACTTCCGGCGCTTGCGACAGCGCTTCTTCAAATTGCTTGCGGCGCTTTTCCGCTTCGGCCCAACGCTCGACCTGTCGTTGCGCCTGTTGCTCCGGCGTCAGTTTCTTCTCGTCGGCGGTGGGGCGAGAACGTGGTGTGTTGCTATTCAACCGCGCCATGGTTTGTACGGCGTGGGAGAGCTTTTTGCCCTGATAACTCAGCATGACTAGTTGATGGGTTTTTTGTTCGATATACAGCCGGGCCGCGAAGCCATCTTGTCCCTTCACCTCAATCATATCCGCAATGCCGTCGGGTTCCTTGTATTCGCCGACATAGCTGTAGTCCACCGGCACTTCGCTGGGCGTGCGTAGCAACAGACCCAATAAGAGCCGCGCAAAATCCGCTCGTCGCCGCGCTTGGGCTTGCGGGTCACGACTATTTTCCCGCAGCGCATCACCGGCGGCTGTCGGGTTTGGCAGGCTGTAAGTAAAAGCACTGTCGTCCTGCATGACTGTAATGGTGGTGAACGGTTGGCGGCTTTCGCGGCGGCGAAATTTATCCGGGAGCAAAATGTCGTATTCAATGTCACTTTCGAGGTGCGTCGTGCCAAGGGTACGGTTGATATTGGAGGCCACGGAAAGACTTTTCAGGGAGTTGAGCTGTGCTTCTGGGGCAATAGCCGCGCGTGCTTGAGCAAGAATTTGCTGCGCTTTCGCTTGCACGTCGGGAGACTGGGCGGACGCGGTCAACGAGCACAGGAACAGCGTGAACAGGAGCAAGGTACGCATAATGGTTTCCTCTTGGTTGGGTGAATCAAACGGTACTGAAGGTGCAAAGAACGCTTTGCCGCTAGGGGGAATTCAGGAGTGCGACGATGATACAACAATTACCAAAGGGGCGATAGGCACACGACCACGGAGGTTCCCGCTGGTCGCACACCTATCGCTTTTCCTCTGGCCCTGGGTTAGAAACTGAACCGCACGCCGACTTCCAACTGCCGCGCGCCGCTCGCGCTGTTGGATTTGCCAAAGTACGGCGAACTCAGCACGCCGCTGTATTGCCCATAGTTCACGCGATTGAAGAGGTTCGTGATTTGTGCGGATAACTGCACGTTGAAGCGCCCGGATTCGCTGCCGCCGCCCATCATTCCAGGGCCGCCGAAGCCCCCGCCACGCGGGCCGCCGCCCATTCCTCCGCCGCGCGGGCCATTCGGTGCTGCGCCTGCGTCGGCGGCAACTTCTCGTTTGCCGAAGCCAAAGCTCTTTGCAAGCCCCAGATTGAAATTGAACGAACCTGGCCCGACCGCATTCACGCCGTTCGGATAGTACGTGGTCAGGTAGCTTTGCAGTTGCGCGGGCAACGAAGCATACGCGCTGGCAAGCAAGCTGGCATTGCGGCTGATGCCTGCGGGACGATCATTGATTTCGGTATCGCCATTGTTATCCGCGCCCGTCGTGATATTGAACGGCGACCCTGACGAAGCTGTG
>CAZXHW010001106.1:0-2347 GCA_964639915.1 uncultured Heliomicrobium sp. | reverse complement strand
CGATTCGCGCGCAGTTAAAAGCGATTGTCGCCAACCGGTCGGCGGCATACCCAGCCAGACAAGCTGCGCTGGAAAGTCTGATGGGAACAGAATGGGGCGGACGCGACGAATGGTATGTTTCTTTGTTTGCCGATCCGACCTTATCTGGAGTTCGACTGGAAGCGAAAAAAGCAGAAGACAACCCCAAAGTCGAGCCTAAAGAAGGATCGCGAAAAAGAGGGCCGACTTTTTTTATGGATGAAGACGCTGGTGTGAATTTGCTTTGGACATCGTTTGTCGCCAACGATTCCAAATTGGTTTCTCACATCACTGGCTTGATCGGCAATAGCGACCGTCTGGTTCATCTGGCAGCGGTCAATTGTCTGATTCAGTTTCTGGCCAATCAAAGCGGATCAACAGAAACCCAATTGCAGGTGGCGCGCGCTTTGTTGCCATGGCTTGCTCAGCCGGATTGGGGCGGTCAGGTGGAGCGTTGGTCGTATATAGAAAGTCTTTCCAAACTGGATTTGCCGGAAAGCGTGCCGGGGTTGATTTGGGTGCTGGATTACGACCAAACGCGTGAAAATCGCGCCACTGCCGCTGCGGCTCTGGTTCGATACAAAAATCCACAGGCGATTCCCCCGCTTCGCCGCGCGCTGAATCGCGAAAACGACGATACGCTTCGCGAAAGCGTCATCGTCGCATTGGCCGAACTTGGCGGATTCGCGGATGCCGAGGCGTTGGCTTCCATAGAAGCGTATTGCAAGCACAGGTTATCTGATGAAGGCCGCCAGGAAATCAGTGACATTCGCCAGGGCGGCTTGGAAAAAAGCCTGCCGTTGCCCGTCAGTATCGGCGCAGTTTACGCCGAAAGCGAAGAAGTGGAAATTCCCGATTCTCTGGCGACGCTGCTGTTCAACCGTGCCAAAGCCTTGCGAAAGACGCAGCCGGATCTGGCCAAGGAAATTCTTGCCGTTGCCCAGCAATCCAGCGGAATCGTCGCTGACCTGAACCTTGCCGATTTCATTGCTGAAGGCTGGGTGGATGTTGAAATGCTGAAAACCGTTTTGGAATCACGCGCGGAGATGCGGAAGCGTGTTGGCGACAAACTGGAAGAGTTATTCAAGCAGGGCGGCTATCAAACCGGACTTGCCGCGGCAATTCTGAACGAAGAAGAAAAACGCTTGAGCGTGCTGTCAGGAAAAGACACCAATGCTCAACAGGCCTTGCTGGCTGCAGCCCGCTACACGCGGGAAAATCTGCCGGTTGAAATTGTCGGCAAACTCATGAACGCAAACGCTACTCAGGCGACGACAATTGCTGCTGCTGCCGAAAGCTATCTGGAAGTCGAAGACAGCACCGAAGCGCGCAAGCTGATTTGGGCGCGGCATCCTGGCGAAGCGAAAATTCTGGGTGAACAATTCAATCTGGATATGCCGCCAGGCATGTCACCGCCGATTAACACCTGGGAAGAAAAAATGCGGAAAGAAATCCGAAGCCCCGAAGGCCCGGAAGAAATTTACGCTGTTGTTCCCAGTCAAAGCCCGGAAGTATTCAATAGCATCCTTGTCAGGGTTCGGAAAAACGCTGGCGGGAAACAGGCTGAAATCAGTCTGCAACAGGCCGAAGGACGCCGCCAAGTGCGATTGCTGACGGCAGAGGAACTACAGGAACTGAAAGACTTTACTGCGCGCGAAGATGTTGATGGCATGAAATCGGTGAATTGGCTTGGAGAACCGCTTCTTTCGCAACATGCAGCGCCGTCTTATTTTGAATATCTACGGTTGACGAAAGATGGCGGTCGCAGAATTCGGCTCAATCAGATTGGCCGCGCACCCAAAAAAGACGCCACCTTGCAGGAACAACTTGCCGGATTGTTTTATCGGTTCAGCCACAGCGGCGAATTCAAATTGCGGTATGCGCTGGAAGACAAAATTCCCGGCGTTGAGGTACTGGTTGCGGAAGACAAGCGCCAGGTTTATGCGATTTGTCAGGAAGCCGGTCAGCTTCGCGTTATGGTTTCGGTCGAAAATGAGAATCCGAATCTGGCCCCGGAAAAAGGCTTTGAATGGCGCGAACTGGTTGATGGTCGCTTGGGAGCACCGGCGGATGAGCCGCCAAACTGTCAGCCTGGAAGTATGGTTTGGAGCCAAAGCGAATGGGTTCGGGAATCGCGAATGAAATTTGGTGCGATGTTCGATCCGCGCGCTAAACTGGGAAATGCCTGGTTTGCCCAGGCAAGCGTCGAAAACGAAGCGGGAATCTGGAAGTTTGAAGATGGTCAATCGCCGGTGAAGATCGTCGCAGGTATATTTGGAAATCAGGTTCTGACTCCTGACGGCAAATGGATGGTCGCGAAAAAAACGAT
>CAZXHW010001105.1:0-2355 GCA_964639915.1 uncultured Heliomicrobium sp. | reverse complement strand
AGCGGACGAACTGATGCTGGCTGAATTTCCAGCAGCGTCCGTTGGCGTTGGTACCACATTGGGATCAACAGTTGGCGTTGGTGAAGCGCTGGCCAAGTTAGGTGATTCAGTTGAATTCGATTTACACCCGGTTTGAACCACCACGACAGAAAAGCTCAACACAGCCGCGAACAGGATTTTTTTGCTCAATGAAATCATAAACTCTCCTTTTGATAAGCAATTGGTTGGTGTCAGGACCAACCGGCTACTATTTGATGAAGCAAGTGGGGAGTTTTCTTTTGGATGCCAAATAGAATGCTACATTGTCAGAACGACTTTTGCGACGGTCTTGCGTGTCGCCAAAGCAGTAAGAGCCGCGACAGCGTCGGCAAGTTTGAACTTTTCAGAAACAATGGGTTTGATCTGGCCGGCTTCATACATCTTGAACAGCGCGGCTTCGGCTTCAGCCATATATTCGGGGTGATGTTCCAGATAGCCGCCCCAGTACACGCCCGTGACCGCCATGTTCTTCAGCAGAATGCGGTTGGCGGCAATGGAAGGAATTGTGCCTCCGGCAAAACCGATTACCAGCAAGCGGCCTTCGGGAGCGATGCACTTTGTGGAAAGGTCAAAGATTTCTCCGCCAACCGGGTCGTAAATAATGTCGGCTCCGCGCCCGGTGATTTTTTTGACCTGATCCACCCAACTGGCGTCACGGTAATTCAGCGCGTATTCGGCTCCTTGCGACAAGCAAAATTCCAGTTTGTCATCGCTGCCAGCGGTGGCGATGACGCGTGCGCCTAACGCTTTGCCGATTTGCGTCGCCGAAACTCCCACGCCGCCCGCAGCCGCATGAACCAGCAACCATTCGCCCGGTTTGATCTGTGTGCGATGGGTCAATGCGAAATACGAAGTTTGGTAAATGACGATCATCGCCGCCGCTTCTTCAAAGCTCATCGCGTCAGGAATACGAAAGGTTTTGGCTGCGGGAGCAATGGAAAGCTCCGCGTAACTTCCGCTGGTTGCCATCGCTTGAACGCGGTCGCCAACGTTGAAGCCAGTCACGCCTTCGCCGACGGCATCAACTACGCCAGCAAGTTCGGAGCCTGGCGTGAATGGGCGTGGCGGTTTGGTTTGATACTTCCCCTGAACCATCAGAATGTCGAAAAAGTTCAGCGCGGCTGCATGGTTTTTGATTCGGATTTCACCTGCGCCGGGTTCTGGAGTAGGAATATTTTCAAACGACATTTGATCGGGGTCGCACCAATCGTGGACTCGCCAAGCTTTCATCGGGTTATTGCCTTCCTGTAGTTGGAGTTTTCTTCAAACCGATTCTACTTGAGGCTGCTGGAAAGCGAAAATTGCCCATCAGTTAATGTCTGTTGCAAAGAAAAGGCGAACTGGTTTCGCTGGTAACGACGGAAAAGCGCAACCAGAAATGGCAATTGCTGTGAAAAAATATTCAGTTCGCAGGAAGTACCGGTTGGAGCGAGTTGGTGAATTTGTGATAGATTCCGCCTTCATGAGTTCCCCCAATCACTTCACATCATAAGAGATCGGGATGTCACAATTTTCTTCACACGAAGTCACGCAGTTGTTGGTCGCCTGGAACAAGGGCGATCAAATGGCGCTGGAGCAATTGGTGCCGATGGTTCATGCAGAGCTGCACAAACTGGCGCGGCGTTACATGGGAGGCGAGCGCGCAGGGCATCCGCTGCAACCGACGGCGCTGGTCAATGAAGCGTACATGCGTTTGATTGATTGGAAGAATGTCGAGTGGAAAAACCGCGCGCATTTTTTTGGCGTTTCAGCGCAATTGATGCGACGCATTCTTGTGGATTTCGCTCGACAACGTCCGCGTGTGGCGGGCGAAAGCGCGCATCAGGTTTCGATTGAAGAAGCTGCAGGCTTGGCCGAAGGTCGTACTGCCGATCTGGTTGCGCTGGATGATGCGCTGAAAAGTCTGGCGGAAATTGACGAACGCAAAAGCAAGATTGTCGAGCTGCGATTTTTCGGCGGCTTGAGCAACGAAGAAGTTTCCGAAGTTTTGGGCATTGCCGAAATCACCGTCATCCGCGAATGGAACAAAGCTAAAGCCTGGCTGTTTCGCGAACTAAGCAAGAACGAACCCACTAATCTAAACGACACGCAATGAATTCTGATCGCTGGGCGCGTATAGATCATCTGCTTGACGAGGCGATGGAGTTGCCGCCAGCCGAGCGTCCAGCATATTTGAATAATGTTTGTGGGGACGATGACGACTTGCGCCAGGAGGTCGAATCGTTGTTGGCTGCGCATGAAAAAGCCGAAGCCAAATTCCTCCAAGCTCCCGCATTGGAACTCGCTGCTCAAAAATTGGCTGCTGAAAAAGATCGT
>CAZXHW010001104.1:0-2355 GCA_964639915.1 uncultured Heliomicrobium sp. | reverse complement strand
GCTGGCATTTGCCACCACATTGCTGGTCATCATGTTTTCAGCGCTGACAGTTCGATGGTTGGACGGCTGGCGACAGCTTGTGATGTTGGCGTTCATTCTGTTGGCAATCATCAGCGGCAGTTTGATGGCGTTTAACTGGTTTCTGGTCGTTCCACCTTTGCCAGCGATGTTGACAGGATTTGCCGTCGTAATTCCGTTGCTGCTGAATCGTTCGCTCAATAGCAGCAGTGAACTGGACGCCAAGCTGGCTGCATTGGTCAACAGCCAACAAGGCTTTTTGCCGCAAAGTTCAGGCGCACAATCTGAATTCATAGACAATCAGTTTTTGCCTCAACCGCTGGCCTGGAAGCTACGCGCGGTGGACGATTTGACGACTCAATTGCTGGCGCGAATGGGCTTTATCAATCGCATCCTTTCCAGCATGGATGAAGGTGTTTTGGTCGCCGATCTGAGGGGGCGTGTGGTGTTTGCGAACCGCGAAGCTCAGCAGCTTTTTGGCCGTCAGGAACAGGAATTCGTTGGCAAGTATTTCGCGGATTTTTTGGCTGAACGCGGAAAGCTGGATATACAAAAGCTGAACGATGCAATCTCGGCCGCGCTTGGTGGATACAGCGCCCAGCTTGAATTTGAAATCCCGAAACCCGAACCACGACATTTTTCGCTGCTGCTTTCGGCGTTAACCGCCCGTGTCAATCGCCCGACCGTCAGAGAGGGCGTGGATTTGATGCGCGGAGCCTTTGCTGACACGTCGGCTACTGACATGGTGTTGGGCGTCGTGGCGTTGATTTCGGACATCACCAAACGCGTCGAACTGGATCGAATGAAGACCGAAACGCTGCAACTGGTTTCCCACGAACTGCGAACTCCGCTGACTTCCATTCAAGGCTTGAGCGATGTGCTGCTGAAGTTTCCCGTTGAGGCTGACCAATCGCGCGAAATGGTGAGCATCATCAATGCTGAAGCCGTTCGTCTTGGCGAAACGATCAACCGTTATCTTGATCTGACACGATTGGAATCCGGCGCTCAACCCTTGCGGTTATCACCGATTAGCTGTCAGGAACTGATTGCCGATTGCATTCGCCAGCTTTCAGTCTTTGCCGCTGAGCGAAACGTCCGGCTTAAATCGCAAGTCGAACCCGAATTGCCATTGCTGCCAGGAGACGAGCAACTATTGGCGCAAGCCCTTAGCAATCTGGTTAGCAATGCCATCAAATACAGCCCGCCGGAAACCGAAGTCGTCGTTGCGGCATGCTTCAGCCAGAACAGTTTTGTTTTCAGCGTGCGCGATCAGGGATTCGGAATTCAGCCCGAAGCCCAGGAAAGAATCTTCGAGAAATTCTTCCGCCTGGAGCGCGACTCTTCGTCCAACATCGTTGGCACAGGCCTGGGATTGTCTTTGGTAAAGGAAATTGTCGAACAGCATGGCGGACGAATCACGGTCGAAAGTGCGCCCAACGCCGGTTCAACGTTTTCGATTTACCTGCCACAACAACAAAGCTCGCTTCGCAAATAATCATTGTGCGCATATCCGCCACATGACAATAACTTCTTTCTTGAAGCGATGTCGTTTCTCGTCACGTTCTCTTGCTTGAACATACCCCTTCTTGAACTGTCACTTCACAAAACCTCAATAAACACAGGCCTTTTAGCCGGTTTTATTGCCTGATCCGGTTATGGCACGCCCATTGCCAAACAGTAAGCGAAGATCAAGATTGGCAAAGATCTTCCCGGTCGGCGCGTTTCCTTGCTCAGTAAGGGGAGCGGTTTGGAAAAAAAATCAAAGAGCTTTGATTGCCGCTTGAGCGATGAAACGCGCCATTAACAAAAGCACTGAAAAGGAGTTTATTAAATGAAAAAACAAGTGAAATGGATTGGCACATCAATGATGCTATTGTGCGCGATTGCGCTCAGCGTGAGCACCACGTTTGGACAAACAACGCAGCGTGACCCGCTCGCTCAACTGAAACGTGCCATCACGCAAGCCAGTGCCCCGACTCTGACAGGAACGCAGGAAACTGCTCTGACGGCTTTGATCACGGCTTACAAAGACGCTCAGCCCGATGAGCCGGATGCAACGATTGAAGCGGCGCGCGAGGCTTATGACGCAGCGATTCTTGCAGGCAAACTGGCTGATGCTCAGGCACAGGCGACCATCATTGCGAATCAATCAGACGCTTTGAACAAAGCCCGGCTGGATGCTCAGGCCAAATTCGACATTGATGTTCTGGCAATTCTTTCAAACGGCGGGCAGCTTGCACCCTTGAATACAAAATTTACTGCTGAGCGCGTGCTGGGATTGGTCAATTCCTTGGTTGGGCACGGTGGCGGCGGCCCGGGTGGTGGTCCTGGCGGGCC
>CAZXHW010001103.1:0-2358 GCA_964639915.1 uncultured Heliomicrobium sp. | reverse complement strand
CGGATATGGTCTTCGTTTTCCAGTTAGTTGCTCTGCTTGCCGGTCAGGTCTTTTTCCAGCGTCAGGTCTCGATAATTCGGGTAATAGTAGCGCGAGCCGCGTCCGTGGCTGGTGAATTTCAAATCCATGCCGCTGGTGAAAAACTCCGTGTGCATGCGTTTGATGGTTTCGTATTCGCTGTCGCTGATTTTGATGCCGTAGCTTTTGATTTTGGCTTTGAGCGCGGCGTGCGTGGCATCAAACAGCTTGATGTCCTTTGGAGTTTTGTCCACATACGCGACGATGTCTTGAATGCCGCGCGCGTCCCAAGACTTCAAATCCGCAGGAACCGGTTTGCCGAAAAACAGGCATAGGTACTCGATGCGGTTGCGAGCCGATTCGAACAACGATTTGAAGAGCAGATGCTGCAACAAATTGTCGTGGCGAATGTCCACCATGAAGGCGATGCTTGGGCGAATCTGCGCGATATACGAAAAGCTCTGATCAGGGCCTACGCCGATGAACGCTCCGCCGTTAATTTTCATCTGCCGCATCTTCCCCATCACGTGCAGGTAGGAAGTCTCGTTGGAAATCAGATTGTCTGTGTCGAAATAGCCGTTCGGTTCGGACAGCTTTTGGCTGAGCGCGGCGAATTGTTCCAAGGACAATCCAGCGTTGGAACCAGTGGATTGAGTAACCGGTTTGGCTGGCTGTGGCGCTTCGACGGCTGGTTTTGGCGGCTGCGCTTTTTCCTGAACGCGAGCCGGTTGAATCAACGCGCAAAAGACCAATAGTGAGAAAAACAATTTCCTTCGCATAACCTCATTCTCCTAATTGGAGAAAAAGACCGACCACAAAAGGCACAAAAAACACAAAAACTTCTTTTGTGACTTTTGCGCTTTTTGTGGTTGGTCTTTCTTCTTATTCAACGCCCTTTACGTCCCAAGCTAGTTCCTTCTGCCAATGGTTCTTTTGCAGAAATGGCAGGTATTCGCGTTCGCCGCGCACATACAAACCCAGAAAGGCGATGCTGTATGAATTGATAATGGCGTAAGTCGTTTCCATCGAAGTGTAGTTGAACTCCGCACCTTCGCCGCCCCGTTTGCCTTTGCCGACTCCGTCGCCGAAGTTTTTGTCTATCTTGAAAACATCCGTGAACGAATAGTGCCCGCCGTCTTTGATCGCCAACAGATAGCCGTCGCGCTGATGTTTGGAGTACACGTCGCGGACGCGCGCGTTGCCTTTGGGGCCGATGGTGCGGTCTTCATCGCCGAGCATATACAGCGAAGGAACCGTCAGATTGGTGTGCGCTTCAGGCGCGCCGGACATGGCGATGACGGCTTTGAAGCGCGAATCCGTGTCAGCGACGCGAATCGCAGTCATGGAACCAAAGGACATCCCGGCAGCGACCGGTTTGCTCAGGTCAAGTTTGTTGGAAAAGCGGCTGTCGGCTCCGCCATTCCACAACGTCATTTGATCCAGCAAAAAGCTCATGTCTTTGGGGCGATCCACGGCGGAATTTTCTCGCTGGTCGTTGCGGTACAGAACCGGTTTGCCTTTGATGATCGTCACACGCGCGTTGGCGGTGTGATCGGCGGAAACGATGACGTACCCGTGGCTGGCCAGGTAATCGCACCAGAACGTGTTCTGCGTTCGAGTGCCTCCGTTGCCGTGCGAAAAAACGATCAGCGGGAATTTGCCTTCGCGAACGCGAGCATCGCGCACCGCCGAATTCCAGTAGGATTCGTTCATTTCGGCAGCGGTTTTTTTGTACGCCATCTTCAGCAAAGATTCGAATTGCGGACTCATTCCGCCGGGAATGAAATCCGCGAATTTGTTTTTGGGCATGTTGCGAGACTCTTCCGTGGCTGGGTACCAGATTTCGGTAACCAGCGTGCGATCTTCATTGGTGGCGGCGTCCGTGCGGCTATGGTCAACCAGCACGGTTGTTGTTACGCCGACGGGGAACGGCCCGGCTTGCATCGGGTCAAGGACTTTTGTGGCTGCGCGATGAGCTTGCGGCGCGGCGACAAATGCCAGAACAATCAACAAAACAGCAAACAAGGTGAATCGCTTCATTTCAAATGTGCTCCTTCTCAAGTATTCGGGATTTCAGTAAGATGCGGCGCGTGATTTAACCACGATAGACCTACACGAATAAAGAAAAACTCTGTGAACCAGATAAGTTTGGTTGCTTGATAGGAGGCCCTGAAAAGAAATATGCCAACAGCCGGAAAATCATCCAAAAAGAAATCGGCAAAGAAATCATCCGCAAAGACAGCTACGAAAAGTAAAAAAACGACTTCTGGAAAGAAAACGCTGGCGTTCGACATCGGCGGTTCCGGTCTGAAAGCGACTGTGCTGGATGACCGCGGCGAG